>JACQFP010000043.1 GCA_016200005.1 Verrucomicrobiota bacterium
ATGAGTTACTGGATCGCGTGATCGCGGGAGTGAAGTTCGTCGATGGTGTCGAACTCAACCCCAAGGCAATAGCAGCGTAAACACATTTACCCTTGGGATGCCCTCCACCCCCCGCCATCCACAACTTTTGGAAATTTCTCCATACGGGTCTGGGAAGTGCGCACTGGCCGACCTCTGATTGTCTCGTTCAGACACCCGCGTGTGGTTGACCAGGCTGAATTCAGTCCGGATGGGCAACAGGTGGTCACGGCCTCTCGCGACCATACTACCCGCGTCTGGGATATACGCACTGGCCGGTCCCTGCCAATGCCGCTCAAACATGGCAACGACGTTTTGTCGGCCCGATTCAGTCCCGACGGAAAGCGAGTGGTTACCGCTTCGAGTGACAAGACCGCTCGAGTCTGGGATGCCCGCACCGGCCAGCCGTTGCGCGAGCCGCTCAAACATGATGGCCCTGTAAGTTCCGCCCGGTTTAGTGCGGATGGCCGGCGCATACTCACCGTTTCCGCGAACACGGCGCGAGTGTGGGATGCCGACAATGGCCGTGCCCTGATCGAACCAGTCAGACACGAGGGCAAAATCATTGACGCACGGTTCAGTCCCGACGGTCAACTGTTCGCCACGGCTTCTTATGACAACACCGCGCGGATCTGGGATGCCCGCTCCGGTCAGCCAGTGACCGGAGCGCTCAAACATAATAATAGAGTTGATGGTGTCCAATTCAGTCCCGATGGCAGGCGAGTGGTTACGGCTTCGAGTGATTACACCGTGCGGGTTTGGGATGCTCACACCGGTCGGCCGCTCACAGCGCCGCTCAAACACGACGATTCAGTCCATTTCGCTCAGTTTAGTCCGGATGGGCAACAGATAGTCACCGCTTCTTATGATTATACCGCGCGGTTTTGGGACGCTCTCACCGGGCAGCCGCTGACCCAGCGGCTCGAACTTGATATTGAGTTTCTTTCTGCTCAGTTCAGCCCGGATGGGCAGCGCGTGCTCACGGCTTCGAATGACAAGACCGTCCGGGTGTGGGATGCCCGCTCCGGTCAACTGCTGGCCCAGCCGATGAAACTAAACGGTCGGGTCAATTCAGTGGAGTTTAGTCCGGACGGTCGGCGGGTGGTGGCGGCCTCGGGCGACAGCACCGTGCGGATTTGGGATGCCTACACCGGCCAGCCGTTGACCGAGCCGCTCGACCATCATACCTGGGTCTATGGCGCGCAATTCAGTCCCGATGGACAACGCGTGCTGACCGCCGCCGGGCGAAATGCGCGCATCTGGGAAGTGCCGGTCGCCCCCGTGCCCGTCCCACCCTGGCTGCCCGTTCTGGCCGAGGCCGTCATCGGGCAACGGCTCAATAATCAAGGGATGGTTGAAGCTATTTCCGTGGCGGAACTATTGAAATTAAAGCAGCAGCTTGTGGAAAGTTCCGCGCAGGACTTTTACACTCATTGGGCAAAGTGGTTTTTCGCCGATCGCGCCACTCGCACCATTTCACCGGCCTCGACCATCAAGCTGTCAGACTAAACCTCCCACCGACCTACCCCTTGGCCCCTCCCAAGGAGGGGAGCGGCGCATAGTGGATTGTTCCCCTCTTGGGAGGGGTGAGGGGTGGGATCAGGGGCTTGATTCGCATAGTGTGGTTGCGTGTTTTTCGCACTTCTTTGTCCTTTTTCCAAAAAGGAAAGATTCTCTGTAATAGTCCCGCCGATTTTCTTCTGTAAGGAGTAGAAGCCAAAACATCGCTGCCCATCGCTCGAAGCGCGGTCAACGGTCCGGACGCACAGGAACGTGAACCTTGGCCTAACAAGCCGCGACGGTTGTGTCCTGGACGAAAACAAAAACAAGACCCCAAAACAAAGAAGGCCCGCAATGAAAACAAGAACATTAAATCTCGGACTGACATTGACCGCACTGACTGTGCTGATGTTTGCCGGCGCTCACTCAACCTGGGCCCAGGACGGCACATGGGCAACCAAGGCTCCGATGCCACTGCATCTCGTAAACCACGCAGCCGCTGGCGCGAACGGCATTGTTTACGTCGTGGGCGGGCACGAACCGCACTCTACATGTAGCTATCTGAATACCCTTCTTGCGTATGATCCGACAACCGACGCCTGGACAGTGAAGTCCCCCATGCCTACAGGAAGAGACGTTCCGGGTGCGGGCGTTGTGAACGGCGTGCTCTACGTCGCTGGTGGCGGCACCGGTTGCGGTGCCTTCACGTCAGTACTCGAGGCCTATGATCCGGCAACGGACACTTGGACAACTAAAAGACCAATGTCAACGCCGCGAGTTGGGCTAGGTGTGGGGGCCGTGAACGGTATCCTTTATGCGGTGGGTGGCGTGCCCGACACCCTTCAAATTCAAACGGTCGAGGCCTACGACCCCGCCACCGACACTTGGACACCCAAAGCCCCAATGCCCACACGACGTTACGCCTTTGCACTCGGCGTTGTAGGCGGGAAACTGTATGCAGTGGGCGGAACCACTGGATCCGCCGCTTTGTCGACAGTCGAGGCCTACGATCCAAACACCGACACCTGGTCCACGAAAAACCCATTTCCCACTCTCACGGACGGGTTCAGCGTCGGTACAGTGAATGGAGTTCTTTACGCAGTCGGAGGGGCAACTGGTTCGGTTTGGACCGGGAACGTTTTCGCCTACGACCCCGCAACCGACGTTTGGACTAGCGTTGCCGCTATGCCCACACCCCGGGCTGGTATCGCCGTCGCAGAGGCCAACGGCGGCCTGTACGTTATGGGAGGTTATAATGCCAGTTCATTCCCTAATTTTCCATTCCTCGCCACGACCGAAGCTTTCACGCCCAACGCGACGGCACCTTCCTCTGGCACTTGGACGACGAAGGCTACCATGCCTCAACCGCGTGTGGATTCCGCTGCCGCAGTAGTTAACGGACGGATGTATGTTGTGGGCGGAAGCAGTGTTAGCGGCATAAGCACTATCCCCGAGATTTACGACTCAATTACCGACGGGTGGAGTTTCGGGTCCCCGGCTTCGATCGCGCGCGCTGCGATGGCCATCGGCGTGTTGAGTAATAAGGTGTATGTCGCCGGCGGCTGGGTGAATGGCGACCCTAACGCAAGCACTCGTGCGCTTGAAATATACGATCCTGCCACGGACTCCTGGGTGAACGGCTCTCCGATGACAATCGCGAGGGGAGAGACAGTATCCGCGGTGATTGGCGGGAAGCTTTACGTGACGGGCGGGCACGCGCCTTTCGGAAATATGTTCTCGAACTTGGAAATCTACAACCCGCTTAACGACACATGGTCCATGGGAGCGTCTCTTCCAACGAGTGTCGCGGAGGCAAGTGGAGCGGCACTCAACGGTAAACTCTACGTGGTCGGTGGTCACAACGGCGCGTTGTATTCGGAGACGGGAGCTTTGCAAATTTACGATCCTGTTTCGGATACTTGGACCACAGGCACTCCCCTGCCAACAGCTCGTGTAGGGCACGTAGTGGGTGTAATTGATGGAAAACTGATTGTTGTCAGTGGAGACGACGGCACTACGTTCGTGTCGGATGTTCAGATCTATGATCCAATTTCAAATTCCTGGACGGCCGGTACGCCGCTGCCCCAGCCGCCGCGTTACCTGATGGTCGCAGGGGTGATTGGTTCGAAGATGTTCGTGACCGGAGGCATGGATTTGTCGGGCAAAATGAGTGGAGCATTGCAAGTTTACACGCCAACATCAACCCGACCTCCCACTGACACTACGCCGCCAGTGATCGCGTGTCCGGCGGACATTGCTATTCCTTGCAGCGTCGATCTGCTCGTGCCAGTGACCTTCTCAGTCACTGCGACTGATAATGTTGATCCGTCTCCCACGGTGACCTGCACGCCACCGTCGGACTCGCTCTTCCCGATTGGCCAGACCGTCGTCAACTGCACCGCTACCGATGCCAGCGGTAATCAGTCCGTCTGTAGCTTTACGGTGACCATAACCGATCTGTCTGGCGGTTGGATCACCAAGACCTCTAGTCCTACGCCCAGGAGACAAGTGGCAGTTGCCGCCGTAAATGGAATTCTCTACACGGCCGGCGGCGCTCACGCCGGAAGTTCTTCGTCGATCAATACGTTTGAGGCGTACAATCCCGCAACGGATACTTGGACGTCAAAGCCCTCTTTGCCCGTCGCTACTCAGGGCGCTGCCGCTGGGACAATCGATGGGATCTTTTATGCGGTCGGCGGCGGGACCTGCTGTGGCGCGCTGGCCACACTCCAGGCGTACGACCCAGTGTCGAGCAGTTGGGCGATCAAAGCCTCGATGCCAACGCCTCGTTATTATCCTGCTGCATGCGTGGTGAATGGCACTCTTTACGTGGTTGGCGGGGTGGAAGGTCACGGCCCTATTTATGCCACGCTCGAAGCATACAATCCCGCCACGGACACTTGGATAACCAAAGCGCCGATGCCCACGGCGCGCGCCGGCTTGGGGATTAGAGTTGTCAACGGGATCCTCTACGCGATTGGAGGCGGGAGTACTGTGGAAGCCTACGACCCAGCGTTAAACACCTGGACAACCAAAGCTCCGATGCCGACCGCACGAGGCGGGTTATCAGTAGTCGTAGTTGACGGGATTATCTATGCTGTTGGCGGCGGCGACGCCAGTGGCACCGTCTCTACGGTGGAGGCTTACGATCCCGTAGCCAACACCTGGACGACCCAAGCGTCATTGCCGGCGGGACTTTACTTGGGTCAAAACGCCGCCGACACAGTGAATGGCGTGTTATACGCCATCTGCGCCCAAGTCAGTGTGGACAGCGGGGTGCGGATCGTTGCGGCTTTCACGCCCGGATGCTCGGGTCTGCAGCCAGCGAATAATCCGCCAGTTGCTCAGTGCAAAAACGTAACTGTGTCCGCAGGGATAAACTGCACCGCCAATGCCTCAATTGACAACGGCTCGTTCGATCCCGATGGCGATCCAATCACGATCACTCAATCGCCGACGGGACCGTATTCGCTGGGAAACACCACGGTCACGCTCACGGTGACGGACAGCAAAGGGGCCTCAAGCCAGTGCACAGCGACGGTGACCGTAGTTGACACTACGCCGCCGAGCATCACCTGCCCGGCCAACATCTCAACCGGCTGCAGCGTCGATTTGCTGGTGCCGGTCACGTTCTCGGCCGTAGCAAGCGACAATTGCGACCCGTCTCCAACGGTATCCTGTTCGCCCGCCTCAGGCTCAGGCTTCCCAGTTGGCACCACCACGGTCAACTGCACCGCGACCGATGCCAGTGGCAATCACTCCGAGTGCGCCTTCACGGTCACGCGTGCATCGTTGGGCTTTGCCGGGTTTCTGTCACCCATCGGCGGAGCTGATACCACGGGCGGCAGCTTCGCCAGTCCGGTGCGCACGTTCAAGATGGGCAGCACGATCCCGGTGAAGTTCACCGCCTCCTGTGGCGGCTCGGCGGTGCTCACCGGAGTGCATCGTTTGCAAGCCATCAAATACAGTGACTCCACCACAGCCGCGACTGCGATTGACGCGACACCGCAAGATGCCGCGACGACGGGCAACCAGTTCCGCCTCACCGATGGCCAGTGGCAGTTCAACCTCGACACGAAAGGCACCGGCATGAGCACAGGTACATGGTTGCTGCGCGCCACGCTGTCCGACGGCAGCCAGCACTCAGCTTGGATTCAACTCAAATAGAATGGTTGGCAAATGAGAATTGCGGAAAGAGAAATCAATAACCTCTCACCGGGCCTTCGGCCACGCTCTCCCCTTCTGAAGGGGAGAGAATCCTCGAACCCGATTATGCGCATTGAACCCCTGAACCCACCCCTTGCCCCTCCCAAGAGGGGAGCGGCGCACGGTGGATTGTTCCCCTCCTGGGTGGAGTCATGGGTGGGTGGGTCGGTTTGAGGCTCATGGCTGGGACGGCTTGAGTCGGGGCGTCGTTCTAATCGGAGATTACGGGCGTGTCGCCCAAACCCTGGAGCGCGGACCGCCGAGTTCGCGTGCTCCCATTCCGCCAGATGGCGACGCGCAATCCGTTGAGGCTGGTTGGCTGCCGCGCCTTCGTCTGTACCGTCAGAGCAGCGTTTTGCAGCAGCGCAGCGCAGCGCACGCCGTGCGAACCTGTTTTTCCTCGGTGAGGTGCATGGGCGCGTGGGCCGGGCCTTCGTTCAGCAGTTGCACCCGTTTAGCCCAGACGCGGTCTGTGTCCCGAAAGCATTCGGGATTGAGTTCGGCAAACTGCAGCATGGTGGCCGTCCGCAAGGACTCGTTGGCGTCGGCAATCGGGCCGGGACGCAGTCTGTCGCAATGATGGCAACAACTCAATTCAACTTGGGCAAAACTTTTCAAATTCAACTCGCGAAACAATTTTCTGCGAACCCGCTCAAATCAAATTTTCGGTAACACGCCCGGGTATCCATTGCTCTTGCTCGCACTCCCCTCAACTCGTGTGCGGCCACTCCACGCTTGCCAATTCCTTGGGCAACTGCTTCAGGTTAACTGGGTAGATGAGCGACATCTCGGGCCTGGTCTTTGCGCCGGGCAGAAATTCCAGTTCCTCCGGTGCGCCGATGATGAGCCAAAGCACCTCGGTGTCGGTGTCGTTGAACACCTGGCGCAACTGGTCCGGCCCGACCAGCACGCCGCCGTAGCGCGGCACGGTCAACGCCTCGTCGCCCACGCGCAGGCGGCCCGTGCCTTCCAGTACGAAATAAAACTCCTCCGCGCGGATGTGCTTGTGCAGCGTGTTCGCGCTCTGGGGCGGCAACCGCCAGAGTCGCGCGCCGAGATTCTCGCTCCCGGTGCGCTCCAGATAATCCGCGTTCGGGATGCGCATCAGGTTGGAGGGCCGCCAGTGGAGGTCTTCCGGCTTGATGAGATGGTAACCTTGAATGGCTTTCATGGACTTGTTGGCGAACATTTCGTCGCGTCAAAGTAAAGCAACTTGGGCGACGCATCACAAGCCGGGGCTGAATCGCCGGAGCGCGGCTGTGTCGAAGACCAGCCGCAGCACTCACACCAACAATGCCGTATGGAATCTATCAAGAGCCGTTGAATTCTCTACCCGCTGCGGCTGGTGCGCAACGCACACAGCCGCGCTCCGTCAAATTTTCAGCACGCCATGCGCATCCCGAAATCGCGCGCTGCTCCACGACCAAGTCTTCGGATCGAGAACCAAACACGCCTTTGCCGGATTGCTCTCGATGTAATTGCGCGTTTCCAATTCATGTTCGCTGTCGCGCATAAACGTATCCCAATAATCCGCCTGCCAGAATTCACCGCGCTGCTTCAGCAACCGGTTCGCCTTTTGCGCCGTGTGCTTCTTCCAGCTCTCCAGAATCTCCGCCATCGGGGTGGCGTCCACCTTGAACAACGCGTGAACGTGATTCGGCATCACCACCCACGCGCGCAGTTCATATCGCTCGCCGTGGAAGAACCGCACCGCGTCTTCAACGAGACTGGCTATCTCCGGCTTACGCAAGTGACATTCGCCACGCCCTCGGTCGAGATACGCCTCCAACTCGGCGCGACGCTGCTGGTCGTTCTCAATTTTCCAGAGATGCTCCCATTCGCCGCGAAGCGATTCGGGAAAAGAATCGGCCAATCGAAACGTGACGAATTGCGTGAGGCCCGGTTCATCGCGATGCGGCAGATAACCGCGCTCATTCCAGCCGCGAAATCCTTGCTTGAGATTCTCAATCTTTGGCGGCGATGACCAGCGCCGTTTGCCCTCGACCAAATCGCGCACGCCGGGATTGTGCGGCGGTCCGGGACGACGCGGTTTGGGTGGCTGGCTCACTCCAAACATTGAGCCGCAAACCCGCGAACGCCGCAAGTCTTGGAACGCCCGGAGCGCGGCTGTGTCGCCGAGACCAGCCGCAGCAGCTTCGCAACGAATAGCGCATGGGAATAATCCAATACGGCTCGACGTTCGGACGTGCTGCGGCTGATCCCGCGCCGCGCGAGACACAGCCGCGCTCCGCAACCGGACCGCGACTGTGTGCGAAGCGCCAGTTGCAGCAGCTTCGTCTCGATAAGATGGCGGCGAAACGACGTCATTCGTGTTCTAAGAATTCCAAGGCATACTCTTGCGCATGGAGTCGCGCAAATAGCACCCGGACGTGGGCGAAGTCGGCACTGCCTTTGAGCACATTGCGAATCTCATTGCGGAACTCCGGCGAAGAGTTTGCTCCGAGAATAACCGTCTTGACACACGCTGCGGGGAATTCCTGAACATGCACGGCGGCGGATACTTCCTGACAATCTTGAATCGGCGTCATCATCCGCCACTCAGCTTCGTATGCCCATTCTTCGCTTTTCGTAAGAAATAATTCCAAGCAATCCGTGCGCAGCAAATCCACATGTGGTCGTTTGCGGGAATACACAACCCGACGTAAATGGTAGAATTCATCACTCTCACTGCGACGCCGATTGAAAAACCCGTGTGCTGAATCAAACCCGAGCACCAAGCCGCGATGAAAATCAGTGTAATGTGACCACATCAAGAGGTCACTCGGATTCTCGGTAAGGCTTAGAACTCCAACCGCTGCATCAGCCTGCTTGTAGGATTCCATGTTCATGGTAGGCCTGAGTTGATCCAACACCTGTTGCATTACTTCCAGCATGACCGGCTTCTGTGAATTGAGGTGGCCTAGTAGGGCTTCTCTCGGCAGGAGCTGTCGCAAGTGTTCGGGTAATTCAGCGAGCTTTTTGTCGAGCTCGGTTGGCATTTGAGATTCAAATTGCTTTGTCCAATCGGCTTCGCCACCAATGGTTTTCAAGAATGGCCGAACCTCAAATGGATCGTTTAACAACGAAGGCCGAGTGAATCTCAAAGTCTTCGTCTGAAGAATCTTGATTCCCGCTGCGCCGACGTATTTGAAAAGCTGCGGAGGTGGATTGGTTGTTGATTTCATATCCTTCCGCTTACTCGATGTGCGAGTGCTGCGGCTGGTCTTCGACACAGCCGCGCTCCGACGAAATCACGCCTTCGCGTAAACCTCCGCGCCCTTCTCCACGAACTCCTTCGACTTTTCCTCCATCCCCTTCTTCAGCGCTTCTTCCTCGGCGATGCCTTGTTCGGCGGCGTATTTGCGGACGTCTTCGGTGATCTTCATCGAGCAGAAGTGCGGGCCGCACATGGAGCAGAAGTG
>JACQFP010000044.1 GCA_016200005.1 Verrucomicrobiota bacterium
ATTTCAGGCGCCAAATTCAGAAGGTTTTCCCCGCGGCGCTCCTTGCGGTTCCCAACTCGCTTGTTTTGGGGCTAGAGTTCCGATTCAACCCGCATGTTGGGTTGTTTGCCGATGCGCGTTACGTGTTTACCGATGGCGCCAGAAATTTTGGGGTCGGAAGACTGGGCGTGCGGTTATCGTTCTAGCTCGGACGACATCGTTGGTGATAGTGTGGAGGTGGCACCAAGAAGGACGATGACGTGAAGCTACGGGAACCAAGGTTGCTGCGCTCCATCCGTGCGACAAACGAGCTGCGGGAGACAGTCACATGTAAAAGCGTTCTTGGGATATCCGATCGGTTGCAATTGCAGGGCTGTTTGTGTTGGCCCTGTTCTATACCTTGCACGTGGCGCGGGTGTTTTTTCTTCCCGTAACTCTCGCGGTGCTGCTGAGTTTTCTGTTCAATCCAATAGTGCGTTGGTTGCACCGGCTGCACGTTCGACCACCAGCCGGGGCAGCGCTGGTGTTGACGGCATTGCTGACCGCGCTGGTTTGCAGTGCGCTGGCGCTTAGTAGACCAGCGGAGGAGTGGCTCAACAAAGCGTCCGAAACATTGCGACAGTTGGAGGCGCGCGTACGACAAGTGTCGCAGCCGGCGGCCAAGCTCGGCGCGGCGGCGGAGCAAGTTCAGCGGATGACGGACAGCGAGCGGGACACGACACGAAAGGTGCAAATGAAAACGCCGGGTTGGGGCGCGACTATGTTGACTTGGACAAAAGTGGTTGTCGTCGGCGCAGTCGTCGTGCTGGTGTTGCTCTATTTTCTGTTGGTGCGGGGGACACTTTTGTTCGGAAAGTGGCCAAACTGATGCGTCTGGAGGAGAAGACACGGGTCGCCGAAATCGCACGCGAGATCGAGCATGCCGTCTCAAAGTACCTATTCACGATCACGATCATCAATTGTTGTCTCGGCGCGATCGTCGGGTTGGTCATGTTTCTTATCGGACTGCCGAACCCGGTGTTGTGGGGAACGATGGCAGCGCTGCTTAATTTTATTCCATATTTCGGACCGCTGACCGGCTGCTTCGTGCTGGCGCTGGCGGCGCTCATGCAATCTCAAGCGTGGAACCAGGTGCTGCTCGCGCCCGCGGTGTATTTATGTCTCCACGGCATCGAGGCAAACTTGATCACACCAATCATCCTGGGCCAGCGCCTCACGCTCCATCCTTTGGGGGCGTTTGTGTCGCTGGTATTCTGGGGTTGGTTCTGGGGTGTTGTCGGGGCGTTGATAGCAGTACCGATTATGATGACGGTAAAGATTGTATGCGATCACATCGAACCACTAGCGCCAATCGACGAATTCTTGCGGCGTTAGTATCAAGACTCACTCTTGCAGTGCCATCAATAAAGTGGAGGCCGGGAGCGCAATTCGCGAATCACGCCAGCTAGATGCCAGCGAAAGTTCCCATTCTTGCGGAGGGCGAGTAAATGGAGGCCCATTTGACCTCGTGGAGTACGGGACATGATCAAGAGCACGTACCTCCTCAGATTTTGCAGTTCCAAGACGGGTTTACCATAGCGGACGGAGCCCTGCGCCTGTTTCGCGATGTCTTCGGAGCTCTCCTGCGCTTCCTGATTGACCGTGCTCACATGTTGTTCGCTTTTCATGTTTGTTCTTCCATGTCCGTTTAACATTCCAATCTGACGCCATTGGTTTCAATTGGCGGCGCCGCCCACTGCACCCTCGGATAAAAGCCGGGGTCGGGTCGGACGCACACCCAGGGCACGATCAGCCTTGGCACCGATTGTTTGCCACCAACTTGCGAATTAAGTTTTGGACAATGAAGAGAAGATCATGAAGCGCGAACGTTTAACAAATGCTTGGCGTTCGCTTACGAAAATGAAAGGAAGATTTATGAAATCATTGTTAAGAATAGTGGGGATTGGGTTGGTGGGGAGTTCCAGCTTGGGCGTGTTCAATGCTCGCGCGGACCTGGAGGTTTCAGCGTCAGTCAACATTCACGCCCAAGCCGACTTCTACGCGCCGCTCTCGTCGCATGGCGCGTGGATTGAGGTGGGTTCTTACGGACGTTGTTGGCGTCCGACCGGCGTCGCCGTTGAATGGCGGCCGTATTGTTACGGTCATTGGGTTTGGACGGACTGCGGCTGGTACTGGGCCAGCGACGAACCGTGGGGATGGGCTTGTTACCATTACGGCTCCTGGGTTTATGACCCGGTTCAAGCCTGGATCTGGGTTCCTGGCATCGAATGGGGACCAGCGTGGGTTTCTTGGCGGGTTGGTGGCGGCTATATCGGTTGGGCGCCGCTGCCACCGCCTCACGTGTCGGTGTCGGTTGCCTTGGGCGCACCGGCGTTCGTCTTCGTTGAGACAGCCCGGTTTCACGACCCGATTAGACCGTCCTCGGTGGTCGTGAACAATACGACGATCATCAACAAGACGACTGTCATCAACAATATCAAGCACGAGACGCGGACAGTCGGCGGCGGACGACAAAAGGTTGTGGTTAATGAGGGACCTGGACTGGCTGTGGTTCAAAAAGCGACGGGCAAACAGGTCAAAACCGTTCCAATTCAGGAAGCCGCTCGGCAGTCCCCGGCACCTCCCGAAGTAACTCGTGGCAAAAATGAGCCCAAGAGCAACGCAAAGCCTTCGGTCGCGCCGTCGGAGCAACCCAAGTCAGCACCAGAGCGTAAAGCGGTGCCGGGTAAGAAATCCGAACCGCCGGCCAAACGAACGGCTCCCGACGCGGCCAAAAAGCCCGACAAAGAAAAACCGTCGGTTGCGCCTTCGGAAGAACCGAAGTTGGGACCGGAGCGCAAGTCACCGCCAAGCGAGAAACGAGCGCAGCCGGAAAAACCGACGCGGCCGAACATAGACAAGAACCGGCCGCCTGGTAAAGAAGACATCGCTCCCGAGCCGAAACGGCGGCTGACACCCGCGCAACCTCCAGAAAAGCCGGCTAGACCACCGGAAGGAAAAGGCGAGGGCAAGAATCCCGGAAAAGAGGACAAGGGTCCTGAAAAAGATAAGCCTTAAACGCGGGATGTGTGACGGCCTGAACGGTAGAACGGTCGTCGCCGTCTCGCACACGAGAGAAAGGATTATATGAAAAAGCTCAAATATTTTCTGGCGTTGGTTTTGGTGGTGCTCGCCGGCTGTCGTACTCTGCCAGTGCCGCCAGGACCACCGGGATTGCCGCCTCCACCATTCCTGCCTCATCCGTAATGGCGGACTGAATCAGCGAAGGAACTTTATGAACACAAACGCCAACAGAACCAAACGAGAGAACATGCTCGATGAGCACAGACTGAAACCGGTGGAGTGGTCCGAAGCCGCCCCGTTTACCGTGGAAGCAAACGGCCGCTTCGGAGCCACGAACCGAACAAAACTGGAAAGGAATCATCATGTTAAACTGGACATTGGCATTCCTCGTAATCGCCCTCCTGGCAGCCTTGCTTGGCTTCGCTGGAATCGCCGGAACAGCCGCGTGGATCGCGCAAGTGCTCTTCGTGCTCTTTCTGGTGTTGTTTCTGGTGTCGCTGATCTTCGGACGCAAGCGGGTCTGACGGAACCAAAACTGAACCAAAGGAATACTATGAAAACAAAATACACGTTGGTTTTGATGACTGTGCTGGCCACGGTCATCACCTGCACGCCGTTGCGCGCCGCACGCAGTGATGATGCGCGTATCGTCGCGGCGGCCAAACAGTCTTATGTCTATCGCACTTATCTGAAGAACGATGACATCAAGATTCAATCGAAGGACGGACTTGTAACCTTGAAGGGTGAAGTTTCCGATCGCTCTCATAAAGACATGGCGGCGGATACGGTAGAAAGCCTCCCGGGCGTCAAGAGTGTCGATAATCAACTCGTGGTAAAACCAGCCGACGAACACTCCGACGGCTGGATCGAGTTCAAAGTCAAGTCCGCGCTGCTCTTTCATCGCAGCGTCAGCGGCACCAGGACGACCGTCGCAGTCAAAGATGGCATGGTAACCTTGAGCGGCACCGCCTCCAGCCAGGCCGAAAAGGACCTGACTGAGGAATACGCCAAGGACATTGAAGGCGTCAAAGGGGTCAAAAATGAGATGACGGTCTCCACCACGCCGCCACCTCGGCGCATGGGTGAGGTGATCGATGACGCCTCGATCACGGCACAGGTCAAGTCCGCGCTGCTCACGCATCGCTCGACGAGCGCCATCAAGACCAAGGTGACCACCCGGGGAGGTGTGGTCACGGTGAGTGGAGAGGCGAAAAACCAGGCTGAGAAAGACCTCGTCACCAAGCTCGCCAATGACATTCACGGCGTGAAAAGTGTCGTAAACGCCATGGAGGTGAAAGGGTAAGGCACGCCACAAACGGGAACTGGGTGGTTGTATCCACTTGCACCGCCCAGTTCCCACTCTCGCCATCTTGAACCGGGGTGATTTTATGAAATTGAAACATCAAATTGCATTGGCCGCGGCCTTGACCCTGCTGGTGGGTTGCAACAAGACGGATCAAACCCAGAACCAGGAACAAACAAATGGATCCGTCACAGCCAGACAAGTCACGGAGACCTACAAAGACGCCGCCGTGGCCACCAAAAATTACGTGGTCGAAAACAAAGATGAATTCGTCGCGTCGATGGATACGAAACTGAAGGAATTGGATGCCAATATCGCCGAACTCGCCAAAAAGTCGGAGGGCTACAAGGACGACGCCAAGGTTCAGGCGGACAAAGCGCTGGCCGCATTGCGCGAGCAGCGTGACAAGGCCAAGGCAAAATTTGAGGAAGCGAAAGCGGCGAGCGCCGAGACTTGGAAAGATGTCAAAGCCGGTTTTGCCTCAGCCATGGACGAATTGGAAAAGGCCTACGAGAGCGCCAAGTCAAAGTTCAACTAAGCCGGGTATCTCACGGGTTGATCAACTGGCAGTACCGGCACGTGAGCTTGCTGTCACGCCGAGGGCAGCGTAATAATTTGGCAACCGCTGGTATTCCGATTGACGAACAATTCTTCGGACTACCCTGAATGGTTGCCAAATCGTGAAAAATCTCGTCTTCCAGGCCCTCGCCGAGGCCGCGCACAGCGGTGAACCGGTGGCGCTCGGCGTCATCTCCGGCGTCAAAGGCTCCAGCCCGCAAAAAGTTGGCGCCAAGGCTCTCTTCTACGCCGATGGCCGGATCAAGGGAACACTCGGCGGCGGCTGCCTTGAAGCGGAGATTCAGCATCGCGCAATTCAATCCTTGCGAAGCGGAGAAGCCGAGACCTTCGATTTGCTGCTCGATCACGATTTCGGCTGGGATGATGGTTTGATTTGCGGCGGCAAAGTTTTCGGCGTGATTCTGCCCAATGCGCAGAAGGTCGGGGAACATTTCTGGAACATTCTCGCGGAGCGTAGCGCCACAAAAACGTGGGGCGTGAAGAAAGATTTTGTGGTCGCGCTGGCTGAAGCCCACACACCCACTTTCCCACTTTCCCACTTTCCCTCCGCCGACTGGCTTTATCATGAAACCATCACGCCGCCTTGCGCCTTGTGGATCGCAGGCGCGGGTCACATCGCCCAAGCCGTCGCCCCCCTCGCGCTGCAACTTGATTTCAACGTCACGGTGTTCGATGACCGTCCGGCGTTGTGCAACCATCAGTTCTTTCCACGTGAAGTTTCATTAAAGGCCGATGTCTGGGAAAAACTCAGCGTCTTGCCGCTGCCCAAGGTTCCGAGCTTTGCGTTGATCGTGACGCGTGGCCATCGCCACGACGCGCTCGTGCTTCGGGATTGGATTCATAAGCCATTTCTCTTTTTTGGCATGATCGGCAGCCAACGCAAAGCGCACACAATCTTCGAACACTTTCTCGAAGAAAAAATTGCCACGCCGGAACAGTTGCAGCGTGTTGCGTGTCCCGTGGGAATCCAGATCAAATCGCAAAGTGTGCAGGAAATTGCCGTGAGCATCATGGCGCAATTCATCGAGAAGCGGGCGGAGTTGGTCTCGGAGAGGCAGGCAGCCTCGGCAGCGCAATTCGAGTTGGTGCGATAGCGGCGGAAAACACTGAAAAGCTGACAAGCTGTGATTTTTGCATTCTGGTGCTTGAGTGTTTGAGCTTTTTCTACCGTGCGGATTTTCTGGATTTCATCGACAAGCCTTACTAAAATTTCATGATGAGCAACGAACCTCATCGTCTGAAAGCCACTGGTTGTCGAAGCGATAGATGACCTCATATACGGGATTGCGGTCGCGTTCGAATCGCCGATCAGTGACTAGAATGCGACCGGCAACTTTCGGCTTGAGATCATCAGCAATTGTCGAAAACGAGATATTAGTCGCATAAATGGCGTACGAGCGCAGTAATTGAAGGTCGTTTGTGCTGACCCCATTCGCCTTCGGAGCATATACTAAGAACACCGCCCTTTCGGGGATCGAGTAGCGGCCTTCGGTCTGGAAGGACTCGACCTTAAGCACAGCGTTCGTAAATCCCTTATCGAACGGCGAACCCCACTTGCTCTCAATAGGTGGGCCTGTCATGAAACCTGCATCTTCATCCTTCCAGCGAAGGACGCGGCCATCGCTGTACAGGATTGCGAAGGCAGGTAGCCATGACAAAAAAGAGCTTCTCGTCCTGGCGCGGGGAATGCCATCCGGCACGCGGTAGCAACGGGCGTAAGCTTTTTGCCATTCGACCCCGCTGCGTCTGGAGAATAAACGATATATCGGATACCCTCCGGGATAGTCATGCAGCTTTGAATCATCCTTTGACCTCTTTTAGCGTTCACCGTGATGCCATCTATCCTCCACCAAGCATTGCTGTAACTCAAAGCCACAACAGTGTCTGAGCTGGTCGACGCCTCTGCCGCAGTCGGGAAGAATTCCGAGGTCCGGACCCTCATTTGAACCTTGAACGAAAGTGGAAAACTGGCGTTGCCTTTGTCATCTGCCAAGGCCACGAGATCACAAACTACCGTTGACAGAACGGTCAGAGCCAAGACCCACCACCTGGGCGTACGCAGTGTTTGGCAGCCACCCTTAATCCAACGGCCTGTCCATCTCTGCACACCGCAAAGTACATTGCGAAATGGATTAGTCCCTAGTTTTGACACAAAAGTTCCTTCACCAGGGGCTTGCGCTTGCACGACTGCGCACGATCAGTGCCCCAAGACATTGCTATTTTCCTCATGCTGCGAACAGAAGGCAAGTGGACAAATGCGGGACCACAGCGGCCTCCGTGCTGCACCGTCGCCCAAAGTCTCATTGCCATAGTTCTGCCAATGGTTGATGGCTTGACTGCTTTCATCACAACAAAACGGATCTGCGTAGAACTCTGTCTGGGTAGGGCGGGGCGGGTTCAATGTTTTGCCAGTCGTTTGTCAACAGTTTTTAAAAGTATTTTCTGTGTGGTTCGAAAAACTGAAAAGCCAAGGGAAAGGGGGCACGCTGCAGGAACGGTTAACTGCTTGACGCCCGCCCGGCGTTGGACTTTAGCTCAAACATTGCCGAATTTCGGTTGCATAAGGGCGAGAGATTCACCCGGAGGCAGGTTTCGATTGTGTGATTATGACGGTTAAACCGGACAAAAGAGGGGAATCGAAGGCCAAATCGGTATTTCGGTTTTTGAAGCGGTATGTCCAGGCAACGGCGACCATGTTCGCCGTGATCGGGCTGTTAATGCTTTTGGTTGGTTTGGACGACATACCACCGTTGCGGCAGCAGGATGCTTTGTTTGGCCTCACTACCCGCACGGTGCTGGTATTGGCCGGGGTGTTGCATTTGGCGGTCAGCGGCTACTTGTTTGTGGGTCGGGATTTAATGAACCAAGGGATAGTGACGTCATGGGCGGGTCTGAATCACTTGGTTTATCTTTTAGGGATGGTTTGGTTGAAGGCGGCGGCTCCATTTCCAGCAGTGGTGGCGCTCGCATGGAAGCTAGGGGTTGCGAAAGTGGCGGGCATCCTTTGGATACTGTTTATCGTCTATCTCGTACTGGGGAGTCTCCTGATCCTCATCCTTGAGTGGCGGCAGTGGAAGCAGTCGGAGGCCGAGGCGTTTTTCAAGCGCTGGCGCGAGGTTCGTGCGCATGAACTGGCCAGGGGAGATTCACACTTAAGAAACGCCACCAAAGCGGAAGTGACTGCCAAATCCCTTCCTGAATTCAAATTCTCTTGTCCTAGCTGCGGACAACATAGACGGTGCGATGCCGGATACATGGGCAGGCAGATCAACTGTCCATCTTGCAAAAACCAAATCGTGGTCCCTCAAGCAAACGCCCGGCAAAGTTAAACAGGATATTCGGCGGAGCAATCGCATTCTCACCTCGTCAACTTGGCCGCACTCACTTTGAGTTTTTGGCTTCCTTGTCGCGCGCCTCGGATTCGAGGTGAAACTTGTGCAAGAAGCGGTGCACGACCGGGGCCAGCATGAGTCCCGCCGTCGTGATGAACACAATGCCGCTGAACAGAGCGTAGAACCCGGCGAACACCTTGCCGGCATTTGTTTGCAAGGGCGTCGATGGCCCCATGCCGGACAAAATCATGGCGGCGTTGACGAAGGAATCGACCCACGAAAAGTTTTCGAAGTGGTGATAGCCAAGCATCCCAATACTCAGCGAAATCGCGATGACAATCAAGCCGATGGCAACGCTCCTGGCTAAACGCGCGTAAAACGCGCGGCGCGGCAGAAGTTTGCTTTTGCGATGCTCGAACATGCCATTTTTTCCATATTGAACCCGGCCATCTCGATTGCAATGATTTTAGAGCCAATCAAATCCAGGCGAGCGAATTTCAAGAAGACGGAAAACGATTCTCCCTCTCCTTGGGGAGAGGGCCGGGAGAGCCTCGGACAAAAAGATCAACAAGTTTTTAGCTCGCCCTCATCCTGACCTTCTCCCCCAGGAGAAGGAACTCGCGTGGTTCATTTCTAGTCTTGAGGAGAACCGTCCGGCGAATCCAGTCGCGCAAATTTCAAGCAGACGGCGAAACGTGCGACCGCTCACGCCGGTCGCCAATCCAAAACCTTCAACTGCACCGCGCGCCGGCCATTGTATTCGTTGATCTGCGGCGCGAAGGCGAGATCGAACTGACCGACCGGCAGCGATTCGTTGCCCGCGCGCCACCAGACCGCCTCGTGCGTGGCAGTGCCGTCCGTGACCCAGAGTTTGACATGCTGTTTGTCCGCGCCGATTCGTTGCAATGGGCGTTGATGCGTGACACGGCGGGTGGCGAGTTGAACGACGGGATTTCCCTGTCCCATCGGTTTCAATTGGTTGAACTCCATCAGCCGTTCCAAAGTCAGATCGGCGAGCGAAATTTCCGCATCGACCCTCAGCGCCGGTTGCAGTTGATCGGGCTTCAGCAGGCGGCGCGCAAGGTCGTTGAGGCGAAGGCGCAAGGCATCCAGATTGTCCGGTTGAATCGTCAAGCCCGCCGCCATCGCATGGCCGCCGTGACGCACCAACAGGTCGTTGCACTCGCGCAACGCCGCCGCCAGATCGAAGCCTTCGATGCTGCGGCCCGACCCGCGCCATTCGCCGCTCTCGCCACCGACGATAATCGTGGGCCGATAAAACTGCTGCAACACGCGCGACGCCACGATGCCAACCACGCCGATGTGCCAGAGCAACTGCCCTTCCACGATGACGAAGTCCGTCTGGGGATTGAAGCGCGCGCGTAGTGCGCCGATGACTTCGTCAGCAATGCTGCGCTCGATTTTCTGTCGCTCACGATTGTGCGCATCGAGATTTTGCGCCAGCGGCATTGCTTCGGCCAGGTCGCGCGCCATGAGCAGGTGCAAGGCTTCTTCTGCGTTCTCCAAACGTCCGGCGGCGTTCAAGCGCGGCGCCAGTTGAAAACCGACTTCGTAGGTGCCGAGTTGCGCCGGGGACTGCGCCACTTTTTTCAAAGCGAGCAGACCGGGTCGCTGAGTGGTGTTCAAGCGCTCCAGGCCCATCGCCACGAAAATGCGGTTCTCCCCGGACAACGGCACGATGTCCGCAATCGTGCCAAGCGCGACGAGGTCCAGCAGCGGGCGCAGGTCGTAAGCGCGGGCTTCCGCCAGCCCAAGATCGCGTCCGCGTTTCACAAGGGCGTGGGCGAGTTTGAACGCGAGACCGACGGAGCAGAGTTCAGTGAAGGTTGGAGTCCAGCCTTTAGGCTGTTCCGGGTCCGAACCAGCTAAAGCTTGAACTCCAACTTGCGGGTTGACGAGCGCAGTGGCGGCGGGCGCGGGTGAGGAAACCTGATGATGATCGAGCACCAGCACATCGATGCCGCGTTGACGCAGCCAGTCGATGGTCGTCACTGCCGTCGAGCCGCAGTCCACCGCCAGCAGGAGTTTGACGGGAAATTTTTGGAGGCAGTTCTCCACGCCATCCTGACTCAAGCCATAGCCTTCTTCCATCCGGTGCGGCAGATAATAATGAACGGTCCATCCCAGCGATCGCAACACCTCGACCAGCAGCGCCGTGGAGGTGACGCCGTCCACATCGTAGTCGCCAAAGATTACGAGCGGTTCGGCGCGGGCGCGGGCGAGGAACAGACGCGCCACTGCCGTGTCCATGTCCGGCAAAAAGAAAGGATCGGCGAGTTGTTTGAGGCGCGGTCGCAGGAAATTGTTGATGGCTGTCGGCTCGCTAAACCCTCGATTGAGCAGGCATTGCGCGAGCAGCGAAGAAACTTTCAGTTCGGACGCCAACCGTTCCGCCAATAAAGGCTGCGGCGGCGCCAATGACCAGCGGTATTTCATCAGCGATGCGGCCGGTTGCAGACCGAGGCCAGGATGGAAATCAGAATGATGCCGGCGACGATCACCAGGGAGACGGTGGTTGACGTTTCATAACCCCAGATTTCCGCCAGCATCTTGCCACCAATGAACACCAGCACAATCGAGAGACCAAACTTGAGAAAGCGAAAATGATCAATCGCCCCGGCCAGCACGAAATAAAGCGAGCGCAGACCGAGAATGGCGAACACGTTCGAGGTGAAAACGATGAACGGTTTTTGCGTGACGGCGAAAATGGCGGGGATGGAATCCACCGCGAAAATCAAATCAGTCGTCTCCACTGTCAACAAGACCAACGCCAGCGGCGTCAATACCCAGCGGCCGTGGCGGCGCAACAGATATTTCTGCCCCTCATACTCGGTGGCGACCGGAAAGAATTTGCGCGCCAGCCGGATGATCAGATTCTTTTCCGGATGCACGCCGACCTCCCCGGCAAAAAACATTCTGACCCCGGTGAACATGAGGAACGCGCCGAAGACATACAGCATCCAATGAAACCGGAGGATCAACACCGAACCCAAGCCGATCATCACCCCGCGCATCAGAAGAGCGCCCAAAATGCCCCAGAATAACACGCGATGTTGATAATGTGATGGCACTCGGAAATACGTGAAGATCAGCGCGATCACAAACACGTTGTCCATCGACAGCGACAGTTCGATGAGGTAGCCCGTCAGGAACTCGACGGTTTCCTGCTTGCCGCGCAACGGCGCCAATCCAACGGCAAACAACATCGCCAGCGTGCACCAGACCGTGGTCCAGGCCAGCGCCTCCTTGAAACGCACCACATGCGCCTGCCGGTGGAACAAGCCAAGATCCACCGCCAGAAAAATCAGCACGCAACTGACAAACCCCACCCAATGCCACGGAGTGATGGTAATCGTCGCAAGCATGACGGGATCGTCAGCCGCGCGTCGTGACGGTTTGATCCATCACCACCTGTGAGGCGCCCATCTTGGGCCGTTCGCCTTTGTGCCACCAAAGGACGAGCGCACTGGCGATGTAGATGCTCGAGTAGGTGCCGGTGAGAATGCCGACGAGAAACGTGAAGGCAAAGTCGTTGATCACGCCGCCGCCAAACAGGTAAAGACAGAGGGTGGCGATGAACACGGTACCGCTGGTGATGATGGTCCGGCTCAACGTCTGGTTAAGCGCCTGGTTCATCACTTCCTTGAACGTGCCACGCACGCCCAGCTTCAGGTCTTCCCGAATCCGGTCGAAGATGACGATGGTGTCGTTGATCGAGAAACCGATGATCGTGAGGATGGCGGCCACGATCGGCGCGCTCAGTTCCCGACCACTCAGGAAGAACCAGCCCATCGTCATCAGAATGTCGTGGATGATGGCCACGACCGCGCCAACAGAGAAGGAGAATTCATAGCGGAACGCGACATAGACCAGGATGCCAAACATCGCCAGCAGCGAGGCGAGAATTGCAACCCGCGTGATCTCTGCGCCAACCGTCGGGCCGACCTTGTCCACGGAGAGTGACTTGAATTGCGCCGCCGGGAATTTTCGTTCCAACTCGGTCTTCACTTTGTCAGCGCTGTTGAACGCGGTGGTGATGCGCAGGTTTTCCGTTTTTGTTGCAATGTCCTTCTGGTACTGAATTGCGGCATCGCCCACGTTGAGCGTCTTCAAGGTGTCGCGGATTTTATCCACCTCGACCTTTTGCGCGAAGCTATAGGTCTGCTGGTCGCCGCCGACAAAATCCACACCCAGCACGCCGTGCCCACGGACGAAGATGCCGTAACCGTTGCCGATGACAATCAACAGCCAGGAGGCGATAAAGGCAGGCGCCGCCCATTTCATGAAATCGATTTTGCTGCCGCGTATGATGTGCAGCATTGGCAGTTTCTTGAGCCATTCCTTGGCCAGCAGCCAGTCGAAAATCAGGCGGGTGACAACCAGCGCCGTGAACATGCTGACGGTCACACCAATCGTCAGCGTCACGCCGAACCCTTTCACCGGCCCGGTGCCCATGAAAATCAAAATGACCGATGAAATGAGCGTGGTAAGGTTCGAATCGAAGATGGTGCCGAAGGCTTTGTTGTAGCCGGCGGCCAGCGCGCCACGCATCGATTTGCCCGCCGCCAGTTCTTCACGAATGCGCTCGAAGATGAGCACGTTGGCATCCACCGCCATGCCGATGGTCAGCACGATACCGGCAATGCCTGGCAGCGTGAGGGTCGTGCCAATCGAACACATGACCCCCATCAAAATGATGATGTTCAGGACCAGGGCGAGGTTGGCAACGAGGCCGGCGAACAAATAGTAAACCAACATGAAACCAGCGACGGCGATCGTGCCAATCAATGCCGCGTTCATCCCGCTGCGGATGGAATCTTTTCCGAGCGATGGATCCACTTCCCGTGATTCGATGATCTTGACCGGCGCTTCCAGCGGATTCTCCAGCACGTTCGCCAGTTGCTGCGCCTCTTCGGGTGTGAAACTGCCCTCGATCATCCCGCGCGCGCCGATTTCGCCGTTGATAACCGGCGCGGAATAAAGCTCGCCGTCCAACACGATGGCAAGTTGATGTCCGATGTTCTCGCGTGTCACCCTGGAGAAAATCTGCGCGCCTTCGTCGTTCAGGACAAAATCAATTTCCGGTGAATTATTGATCATGTTGCGACTAACCATGGCACTCTTGATGGATTTGCCGGTCAGTTCATGTTTCTTTTTGACGAGGTAGCCGGGCACGTCCTGCCCCGTTTTCGATTTATGCGGGTGCCGCAAAAACTCGTAGCCCGGTTCGGTTATTCCTTGCAGAACAAGGTCGTCGGTCTCCGGATGCGCCAGCCGAAATTCCAGATAAGCCGCCTTCTGGATCGTGATTCTGGCGGTCTCTCTTTCCGCTTCGGACAAGCCGGGCAGTTGAATCAGAATACGGTCCGCGCCCGCCGGCTGAATGATTGGTTCGGCCACGCCGAATTTATCCACACGCCGGCGCAGGACCTCGACCGCCTGCGATAAAATCCGTTCGTTCTTTTGCGACACATCTTGCGGCGAGGTGTTGGTGCTCAACTGATTCGTGCCAGCAGTTTCGGTGTTGGCCAGGCTCGTCGCTTTGGTCAGGTCCACACCCACGAGGAACGATGTGCCACCCTGCAAATCCAAACCCCGCTTGATCCGACCCGCGGCCTCACGTTGCAGACGATTCAGGATGGCGCGCGTCGGATTCGCTTCCTGCTTGATTTCAAAGAATGGAAAATAGCGCGTGATGTCATTCGTCCCGATCGCATCCAGCAGGTTGCCGAACGCGCGTTCCGCGTTTTTCTGCTGCAAGGGTTTGAGTGTGTCGATGATGTTCGTATAGGCGGCATCGCGTCGCACCGCGCGCTCTTGAAACACCAGTGTCAGGTCACGACCGTTGGGCGGATAAATTTCGTAAAACGACCAGATGACCGTTAGGACGACAAATATCCACTTCCAAAGATTATTTCGATTCATGACGGGAAATCAGGATGCGGTCGCTTCGCCGCCGCGTTCGGTGATCTCCGAGATGGCGGATTTGAGGACTTCCAGCTTGGTGTCGGCCGAGCGGAGGGAGACGGTTTTTTCCTTCACCGTGATGACCACGCCGACGACGCCGCCGCTGGTGACAATCTTGTCGCCCGAGCGAAGGGTTTTGAGCAGCGAGGCATGGTCCTTGGCCTTCTTCTGCTGAGGACGAATCAGAATAAAATAAAACACCACCACCATCAGGAGCAGCGGAACGATGTTCGTCCACACCGGCGGGGGCGCGGGCTTTTGCGCAGGCGCCGCGCCCGCCTCAGCCAGAAATGTAGTCACAGTGTTCAGATTCATCGGTTGCCACTCAATTAAGAGCCGCCAAATCTAGGGATGCAAGGGGGTTTGGCAAGTGTTTTAACGGGCTTTGTCGTGTAGCAAACAAAGTTGGAAAAGAGTGTGCGATCAAAGTTGGAATGGATTCAGAACACTGGGCAATGGAGCAGAACGATGGGTTTGGCTTCTGGGTCTGGAGCGTGGCGGAGGTAGTAAATGTCTCCATCGGGGC
>JACQFP010000045.1 GCA_016200005.1 Verrucomicrobiota bacterium
GCGCCTGATAAATCGGGACAGTGCCGATGGGCACGGGTGAGTTGCGGAGAATCCATTCGCGCGTGGCGTGGATGTTCTTGCCGGTGGAGAGGTCCCTGACGGTGTCCGCGCCCCACTTGGTGGCCCAGCGCATCTTCTCGACTTCCTCTTCGATGCTCGACGCCACGGCGCTGTTGCCTATGTTGGCGTTGATCTTCACGAGGAAGTTGCGCCCGATGATCATCGGCTCGGATTCGGGGTGATTGATGTTGGCCGGGATGATGGCGCGGCCGGCAGCGACTTCGTCGCGCACGAATTCGGGGGTGATCTGCGCGGGAATGCGCTGGGGAAATTTGCGGAAGACGGAGGGCGTGTAGGGATTTACGATTTCCGAATTACGATTTACGAGTTGGCTGCTGCCCGCATGCTGCTTGGCGAGATCGTTGCGCTTCGTGTCGACGCGTAAATCGTAAATCGTAAATCGTAAATCGGCCCGGCCCATGTTCTCGCGGATGGCGATGAATTCCATCTAGGGCGTGATGATGCCGGCGCGGGCGTAGGCGAGCTGGGTGACGACCTTGCCCGCCTTCGCGCGGAGCGGCTTGCGACGCTGGCCTAACAAGCCGGGGAATTCCACGAGCCGATTCTTCTCTGCCTTGCTGGCGAACTCCGCGTGCTTCCCAGAGAGATAGCCGTTGTCCATCGGCTTCACTTCGCGACCATCGATCTCCTCCACGTCGCCGCGCTTGAGAATCCAGTCGCGGCGCAACGCGGGCAGGCCCTGCTCGGACGTGCCGGTGAAGGCGGGATCGCCCCACGGACCGGAGCAATCATACACGCGCACGGGTTCATTCGTTTCGACCGTGCCGGTGTAAGACTTGGTCGGCGTGAGTTCGATCTCGCGCATCGGCACGCGGATATCAGGATAAATCGTGCCTTCAACAAGAATCTTTTTGCTGTTGGGCAATTGTTCGCTGCTATGCGGTTCAAACGAATCTTTGGTCGCGATCATAGGACTATCTTTCAGTAGCCGATGGTCGAGGTCGAATCCCGAGACATCGGCAGTCCAGGAAGCTTGGTGAAGTGAACGTCCCTTCGCCAGCATTACCTGGAGCAGGTTCAACGGGTCTGCCGCGCTCCCGCACAGCACTCTCAGCCTTTGTCTCCCGCGACTGCGGAAGGCCGGTTGGCTCCCCTTACACGGTTGAAAATAGATTCGTAATACCAAAGCGTCAAGGAAACGAAATGGTATTATTGGAGCAAGGTATGGCGCAAAATCTGGTAGGCGACATTGAAGTAAATGATTATTCCGGTGACATCAACCAACGTCGCAACAAACGGAGCGGAGGATGCCGCCGGGTCGAATCCCAAGCGGCGAAGGACAAACGGCAACATCGAGCCAACGACGCTGCCCCACAAAACCACACCCACCAGGCTGATGGATACCGTGAAAGCCACGAGCGCGTAGTGCTCGGTGTAAAGCGTTTCCTTGTGCGGCCATAGGAAAATACGAATCAGAACAATCGTGGCGAGCACGGCGCCCAGCGCTACTCCAGCAAGCAGTTCGCGCCGTAACACCCGCCACCAATCGCGGAGGTCAACATCACGCACCGCCATAGCCCGAATGATCAGAGAAGTAGCTTGCGAACCCGAGTTGCCACCGCTCGAAAGAATTAACGGCAGAAAAAGCGCCAGCACCGCCGCTTTGGCGATTTCACCTTCGAAGTAGCCCATCGCCGTAGCGGTGAACATTTCGCTGACAAACAAAATGGACAGCCAGCCGGCGCGCTTCTTGATCATCGAGAGCAGACCGATCTTGAGATACGGCGCGTCGAGCGCTTCCATACCGCCGAGCTTTTGGATGTCCTCGGTGGCCTCCTTTTCCGCCAGATCCAGCACGTCATCGACAGTGACGACGCCTACCAAAACATCTTTCACATCCATCACGGGGAGAATCGTAACGTCGTATTTCTTAAACGCCGCAATGGCGGTTTCCTGGTCATCGGTGGCGCGTAGAGCAATGTTGCGGTTTTCAAGAAGCTCCACCACCGGCGTTGACGGTTCGGCCACCACCAGATTGCGCAGGCGCACCCAGTCCACCAGTTTTCCCTTTTCGTCCACGACATAGAGTTGATTGAGCGATTCGCGCCTCCGCCCTTCCCGGCGCAAGTGGGCCAGGACTTCTTCCACCGTCCAGGTTTTCTTGATGGCGACATACTCCGGCGTCATCCGGCGGCCGATGGAGTCCTTGGGATAGCCGAGCAGATCAGCGGCGATCTTCCGTTCTTCCGGCGAAAGCAGATTCAAAAGTTTCTGCGTTGCCGCGGCCGGCAATTCTTCGAGCAGCGCAGTGCGGTCGTCCGGCGAAAGGTCGTTTAAGATTTGCGCCACTTGCTCGTTGCCCAATGCATGAACGAGTTGTTCCTGATCCTCCAGGCTCAGATACTCGAAAACGTCCGCCGCAAGCTCATGTGGCAAGATGCGGAGCAGGACGGCCTCTTCATCCGGTTTGAGGTCAGTGAAAATCTCAGCGAGGTCCGGCGGCTTAAACCCGCAGAGGATCTCGCGGAGTTGATTGAAATTCCGTTGTCGAATCAACTCGGCAAGTTCCGGCTGGAGCAGGTTGCCAATCATACCGCTGCCGATTAAAGCCGCAGTTGAACTCGGATGCCAAGAATCAAAAAAGCCGTTCCGCATCACACGGAACGGCGTTGTTAAGCCGCGGCAGATTTGCTATCCTGTCCCGGCTTCGAAAGATTTACCGCAACCACAGCTTTGGCGCGCGTTGGGGTTGGAGATCTTGAAACCACCGCCGGTCAACGCGTCGGAAAAGTCGATCACGGTGCCGCGCAGATAATTGGCGCTGAAGGGATCAACCAGCACGGAGACGCCGTGAAAAGCACTGACCAGGTCGTCGGCCCGCGGTTCGTCGAACACCATTCCGTATTGCATGCCGGAGCAGCCGCCGTCCTCCACGTAAACCCGGAGAGATTTGCCGGCGTTTTCCGGTTGCTCCTGCAACATCTCTTTCACGTGGCTGGCCGCGCCTTCCGTCAGACTGACAGCGGATTCATTTGAGGTCACGGTTTCCATTGCAAGGAAAATTAACAGTCGAGGTTGCCGGTGTCAATCTGAGCAGTAAACAAATTTTACTTTTTTTGGAGCTGAAAATGTTCCTCGGCTTTTTTAATTTTAATTTCCAGCGCGGTCCGCATCGGTGGCAATAGATCCAGCATGCGCTGGTAGAGCTTCACAGCCTGTTCCCATTGCTTCGCTGCCTCGGCAAGATTACCGGCGGCGAGACCGGCCTGCTTGAGCCAATAAAGATCGGGCTTTTCTTCTCCGCGCAGATTATGTCCGTAAACCACGTTGAGATAGCGGTTCAGCGCGAGTTCCAACAGTTGCTCCCGTTCCGCATCAGATTTAAGAGCTGCCTGCTTTTCGAACACCATCGCCAGCTTCACTTCCGCCTGACTGCGCACTGTGGCGTCGGCATACGCGTTGGTCAATACCTGCTGAAAGTAGCTGGCGGCCAGATCGTAGCGCTTGGGATCATCCGCCCCGAGTTGGAAACAGCACTCGCCAATCTGGCCCAGCGCCAGAGCCGCCAGGTTGGTTGGAAAATCCTGCACCACACGTTTGTAAGCATTGATTGCTTGGGTGAAATCATCCGGCGATTTCACCTGGTCAGTCTTGAACTTCTCAAAAATCGTGTCTCCCAGTTTCAGATACGCGTCGGCCAGCAGTTCCGGTGGGCTGTTGGTTTTTTCCACCAGAACATTGATCAACTTGGAAAAATAGGCGCTCGCTTCGGAATAATTCTGGCGGGCAAAGGCCGCCTTTCCCGCGAGCATGCGCGCCCGAAAGATCAACTCCGAGGGCGGCCATTTCTGGTTTTGGTACAAGAGCTGGGCATTATTCTCCGCATTTACGAAATCGCCGGCATTGAAGTAATGGTCAGCGACCCAATACTGGGCGAGCGGGGCGAGATCATTTGTTGGAAAGCGGGCGACAAAACCGGTGAACAGCGTCAGCGCATTGGTTTCGTTGCCGGCCTTGTAATTTGCGCTGGCGCGGGAATACTCCGCGCCCGCGCGCGCTGCGTGATTGGTGAATTCGGTCAGCCAGGCGTCATATCGGCTGATCGCCGCGGGCCAGTTGCCTTCCTGTTCGTAAGTACGCGCAATCGCCAGCTCCACTTCTGGCAGAAGGGACGAATGGGGAATCAGTTTCTCAATTTGGGAAAACAACTCGCGCGCTTTGGCGGGATCACCCTGGCTGTTTAAAGTCTGACCGACCAACAACAATCCGCGATCAACGTAAAAACTGGCCGGATACTCGGTGAGGATTCTCGTCAGCGCATTGGTCGCACCGATCAGATTGGTGGTCGCCAGACTGGCCCGCAACAGTTGGTAAAGCGCCGGTTCGAACAAATTGGTTTTGACCTGTGGCAGCGAGGTATATCGGTCGATGATCAAATTGTAGTTGGTTGCGGCGCCGGCAAAATCTTTAATCTCGAATTGAGCGTCCGCCAGTTTGAAGCGAGCGACGGCCTGATCGTAGGACGCGGGCAATTTTTCAACCGCACTTTGGAACGCCGCCTTGCTTTCCGGCACCTTGCCTTCCTCCCACAAACACCAACCGCGATCCAACTGTGCTTTGCCAAAAAACTCGCTGTTGGTGAAAACCGTGACGAGCCGGTCGAAGTGCGAGTGCGCCTGCTGGAGCAGATTGGTGCTGGTGGCGCGCAGTCCGGGGTCTCCGGACTTCGCGTCGCGCTCCCGCAACGAGCCGTACTCCTTGAGGCGCAACTCGCCAAGAGTCAGCAGGGCCATGTCTGACAGGGCATCGTTGGGATATTGATTCAAAAATTTTTCCAACCGGCTGATTGTGTCCGCGATCTTATTTTGCGCCAGTGACAACTCGACGACTTTCAAGAGGGCCTGTCGGCGCCGTTCAACTGGGAATTCCGGCGCTATGTTTTGATCATAAACTGCCACGGCTTCCGCCAACCTGTTCATGCCCTCTAAAGTCTCCGCGTGAAATGCCACACTCTCCGCCTGCAAAACCGGCTGTCCAGAAGCCGTGGCGAGGGCCACCAGATTGGTAGTGCTGGCCAGCGATTCCGCCGTCCGCCCAGCCGCCCGTTGGATGCGGCACAGCAAGAATTGCCTGCGCCAGTCGAGGGTCGGGTTCATTTTGATTTTAGAAAGTGGTTGAACCGTTTCCTCGGCGGACTTGAATTCCTTTAGCGCCAGCAGCGCCTCACTCAGCAGCAAATCACCGCGCACCACGGATTCGCTGTCCGGCCTGGCCTTGGCCGCCTGCTGAAAGACGCCATTGGTCTGGCGCAGCCGGTTGGTGACCCCGGACCAGTCCTTCAAATTAAAACGCGCCGCGGCTTCACCGATGCTTGCCTCCAGACGATTTGTCGAAGCAGGAAAATCATTGACCACTTTGGCGAAAGCATCGGCGGCGGCCTGATAATTCCCACTTTCGAACGACGCCTGCGCCAACCAGTAATGATATTGGTCGGCCCAGGCGCCCGCTTTGCCCAGATTCGCGGCCAGCAGGTCGATGACGCCAGTGTAGAGCTTGAGTTTGAAACGAGCCTCGCCCTGTAACAAGATGGCTTCCGGCTTGCGCTCGGAGTTTGGGAATTGGATCGCGAACTCGCCAAACTGTTTTTCCGCCCGATCCCACCAGTGACCATCAAACGACTTGGCGGCGTCATCAAACGCATGTTTTTCCGCCTGACTCGCGGCAGACAACGGCGCTTCCGCCAAAGCGAGCGTCAACAAAATCGCAATCAACCTGAGCATGGCCACGCGACAAACGTAGGCACAACGAACCGGAAACGGAAGAGTGAAATTGGAAAATGATGCGCTGGTGGAGAGTGTTCATCCTTCGAACCACAAACCTAGATTTCGACAACCACATTCGGCCGCGACAAGAGGACGCGGCTCAAGTACCGGCCGGTGTAGCTCTCAGCGCATTCGGCAACTTTGTCCGGCGTTCCTTGGGCGACAATTCTCCCGCCACCATCGCCGCCCTCCGGTCCAAGGTCGATGACCCAATCGGCGGTTTTGATCACGTCGAGGTTGTGTTCAATGACTAAAAGCGTGTTGCCGGCAGCACGCAGCTTAAAGAGCACTTCGAGCAGCTTCGCCACGTCGTGGAAATGCAATCCGGTCGTCGGTTCGTCCAGAATGTAAAGTGTATGGCCCGTCGCTCGGCGGCTCAATTCGGCGGCGAGTTTGATGCGCTGCGCCTCCCCACCGCTCAACGTGGTCGCGGATTGGCCCAAGCCGATGTAGCCCAATCCGACCTCGGCCAGCGTCAGGCAAATCTCATGAATCTGCGGCACGGCACGGAAGAAATTGACCGCTTCATCGACCGTCATCGCCAGCACATCGGCGATGTTCATCCCCTTGTAAGTGATTTCGAGCGTCTCGCGATTGTATCGCCGACCATTGCATGACTCGCACGTGACATAGACTGGCGGCAGGAAATGCATTTCAATTTTGATCAACCCGTCGCCCTGGCATTTTTCACAGCGACCGCCTTTGACATTGAAACTGAAGCGCCCCGCGCCATAGCCGCGGATTTTTGCGCCGGGCAACCGCGCGAACAGATCGCGTATGTGATTGAACATGCCGGTGTAAGTGGCCGGGTTGCTGCGCGGCGTGCGGCCAATGGGGGTCTGGTCGATCACGATGACCTTGTCGAGGTTTTCAAACCCGCGCAATTCGCGATGCGACCCAGGACGTTCCTTCGAGCCGTGGAACTTCCGAAACAGCGCGCGGCGCAGGATATCATCCACCAAAGTGCTTTTTCCCGAACCGCTGACACCGGTGACACACGTCAGCACGCCGAGCGGGACGCGAACATCGATGTCCTTCAGATTATTTTCGCGCGCGCCGAGAACCTCCAGCCAGCCGCGGTCGGCGGACGGTTTGATTCGTTTTTTAGGAACCGGAATCGACAATTCTCCGGTCAGATATTGGGCCGTGAGCGAATGCGGGTTGGCCAGAACTTCGTCCGGCGTTCCGGCGGCTACGACTTCGCCGCCGCGCACGCCCGCGCCCGGACCGAGGTCGAGCAGATAATCGGCGCGGCGGATCGTTTCCTCGTCGTGCTCCACCACCAACACCGTATTGCCGAGGTCGCGCAAACCCTCCAGCGTCGCCAGCAACCGTTCATTGTCGCGCTGATGGAGGCCGATGCTCGGCTCGTCCAGAATGTAGAGCACGCCGACCAGCCCCGCGCCGATCTGGGTCGCCAGCCGGATGCGTTGCGCCTCACCGCCGCTCAACGTGCCGCTTTCACGGTTGAGCGTCAGATAACCGAGCCCAACGTTTTTCAGGAAACCAAGTCGCGCCCGAATCTCCTTGATGATGTCGCCGGCGATTGTTTGTTGAAACTCGGAGAGCCGAAGCGTGGAGAAAAATTCATCAGCCTTCTCGACGGAGAGGGAGCAGACGTCCATGACTGAGAGTCCCGGTATGCGGAATTTTTTCGATGGTTGTGATTCGCGCTCGCCCTCACCCCGGCCCTCTCCCCCGGGGAGAGGGTGAATCGCGCTCCGTCTCTCGGCGTTTCGAGACGTACCAGATTCGGTGACAGGCTGGGATAGATTCTCCCTCTCCCCGGGGGAGAGGGCCAGGGTGAGGGGAACGTTTGTGTCTCCCAAAGTGACCGCGAGTATTTCCGGCTTCAGCCGCCGCCCGTTGCACGCGTCACAAAAGCGCGGGTTCATGAACGCCTTCAACCGGTTCCTGGTGAACTCGCTTTCACTCTCTTGATAAAGGCGCTCTAGATTGGGAACCACGCCTTCGAACGGACGCGTGATTTTGCTCATCTTGCCGGCGCGCCAGAAATGGAACTCGATCTCCGTTTCGCCCGATCCTCGCATCAACACCTGCTGAAATTCCTCCGATAAATGTTTGTAAGGTGTTTCAACACTCTGCTGATAGTGCTGGCAGATGGCGCGCAACATCGCCTTGTGGTAGGTGATCATCCGTTTCCCGCCGCGTCGCCATGGGAGAATCGCGCCCTGCTCCAGCGATTTCTCCGGGTCGGGCACGACCAGACTCTCGTCGAAGACCATCTTCTGTCCGAGCCCGTGGCAAACCGGACACGCGCCGGCGGGCGCATTGAAAGAAAAATGTTTCGGCGTCAGCGGCTCGTAACTTTTGCCGGTGGCGGGCGAATACGTGCGGTTCGAGTGTAGGGTTTCGAGCCATTGAGAGGAGTCCGTAGTCCGTGGTCCGTAGTCCGTGGCATTTGCGGCGGGCGCGGCTGCTCTTGCTACTGACTTCGAGCTAATGACTGGTAGCTCGTGCAACGTCCGCATCACGCCCTCACCCCATTTCAACGCCGTCTCCACCGAATCGCTCAACCGCACCCGGATCTTTTCGTCAATCACCAGGCGATCCACGACGACTTCGATCGTGTGCTTCTGTTTGGGGTCCAGTTTGATCCGCACGTTGGCGGCCAGCTCCATCAACTCTCCATCAATCCGCGCGCGGACAAAGCCATCGTGCGCCAGTCGCTCCACCACGTCGCGAAACTCGCCCTTCTGTTCGCGCACCACCGGAGCGAGCAGCATCACCTTGGTTTTCGGCGGCAACGCGAGGATTCTATCCACGATGTCGCTGGTGGTTTGCGCCACGATGGGCGCGCCGGTGTCCGGACAATGAGCCTGGCCGACGTGCGCGTAAAGCAGCCGTAGGTAATCATAAATTTCGGTGGTCGTGGCGATGATGGAACGCGGACTGGTGCCGGAACTGCGTTGTTCGATGGCGATGGCGGGAGAAAGTCCTTCAATGTAATCCACATCCGGCTTATGCATCTGGTCGAGAAACTGGCGGGCGTAGGCAGAGAGCGACTCGACGTATTTGCGCTGTCCCTCGGCGTAAATCGTGTCAAAGGCCAGCGACGATTTGCCCGACCCGCTCAAGCCGGTGATGACCACGAGTTTGTCGCGCGGGATGGAGAGCGTGAGGTTTTTAAGGTTATGCTCACGCGCCCCGCCGATCTTGATGAAATCTTTTGCCATGAGTTCCGGGTTTCTCGAATTAAACAATCGACAAGCTTAGGAAAAAACCGGGAGCGTGGAAAGCAAAGAAGTCAGGAAGGCAAACCCGCAAACCCGGTACCGCTTGAAGGCGGGAGTTCAAACCTTCCGGCGTGCGCGGATTCTTGCAGGTTCGCAGGTTTGACTTCAGCTACCCGGACGCGGCGGGCCGCTGTAAGGTGCGGCCACCCGGCGTGAGCTGCTGCGTGATTCATCGGATGTGAGCGCCCGGTTCTGCGTCTTCGGCGCTTCGATGAAGCCGTAATACCGGCCCATCCAGTAATCCTCGAGCCAGCCAATGGGCGGCGTTACCGATCTGTCACCACCGCCGCCATCAAGCTGTATGGCCGGACGACTGCCCCACTTCGCGCCCGACTCCCGCGGCGAAATGGCGCGCGTGCCGCCGCCGTAGGGTACGTAGCCGCGTTGCGGTGCCAGGTCGCTGCGGTGGGAGTTGTGGTAGCTGTGGTTCACCAGGTCCAGCGACCACTCCCGCAGATGTTGCACAGCCTGGGGCGCATCGCAATCGTTGCCGGTGAGCGCACCATAGATGAAATTAAAGAACGGCAACTGTTGCATCCGCTGGACCTCCCAACTCCGTTCGATGCTGCGCAGGTAAATTGAACGCAACTCCGGGTCCTTCGCGTAGCGGAGCAGCGGATGGTAGCAACGAAAGGCGAGTTCGTCGTCCCACGGCACCACTTGCTCGGGTGGGAAGGTCAGCTTCTGCCGCACCGTGTAGGTGTGATAACGCCACTTCAGGAGTTGCTCGAGTCCTTGCTGAAACTTCGCATCACCGGTCAAGGCGTAAGCCGTGTGCATGTAGGTCTGGGCTTCCATGCCGTTCAGTCCGCGCGACTCGAAACCGTAGGGACGTTGCAGATATTCCGGGTCCCACCGGCCCCAACGGGTCGGCTTGCCGTCCATGTCGCGCAACACCCAGCCGTTGTCGATGATGTGCGATGAAATGTTCGCGATGTGCCTGGCGGCGCGTTCCTTCTCCGGCCCTTTCGCCGCCAGATCGTGGAAGAGGGAGACGGCATACATGTGACCATTCACTTCGTCGCTGGAGGTGTCGCCTTTCCAGAACCACAAACCGTCCGAGGTGGGATACCATTTGGCCGGCAAGCCGCCTGAGCCGCGCGTCGAGCGCTGTCCCTTGTCGCCCTTGACTGACCAGATGGCGCGTGCGATGAAACCCGGCTTGGGCGTGATGTCATCCAGCCACACCATTGCCTTGAACGCTTCGACCGCTTCTTGCCGCGCTTTCTCGTCGCCAGTGGCGGCGTACTTGAACGTCATCGCGGCGAGGTAGTGGGCGGTGTGCCCGCCATCGTTGTCGCTGATCTCGCGCAACCAGCCGTCGCCGTCGCCCGCCCAGTAAAGCAGGTGAATGAAACCGAGTCGCTTGAAACCCCACTCATTCAACTCGCGTTCGAAGTAAGCCGCTTTCTTGAGCAGTGTGTAGGGTTCATAACGAATGATGCCCAGCCCGCCGTCGGTTGCGATGCAAACCAACCGTTCATCCACAGCGATGTCGCGCACGTTGTCACCGGGCAGCCAGTTGTGAGCGCCAAAGTAATGAAATTCGTCGCCAACCTTGCGGATGGCGCCGCGCGTGGTGCCGATCCACAAATCACCGTCGAAGCCGGCGGCAAGACAGGTCGTGTCTTCATACGGGAGACCATCCGGGCCGCGCAACGTCGTCATGGCCATGCCGCGCACGACTGCGAGACCGCGATCCGTGGCGACGTAAAGGCGGCTGCCTTGCGCGAGCATGTCGCGCGTGACCGGCGACGGCAACGCGCCCCAGTCGATTGGGTCGGGTACGAAGATTTTTCCGTCGAGCAGCGAAACCCCGCCCGAACCCAGTAGATAAAGCGTCCCGCTGTAGGAAGCGACGCGTTCCACTGGCCCGATTTGCACCGGGTCGGCGAGCACCTGGCTGAAATCTTCCATCACGACGGTGCTGTCACTGGACAAGTAGCCGCCCGCCGGCTTGATGTTGACGAAGCCGTGGTTCTCGAATCGGAAAAGATCGTCACGCGTCGCGCCATAGACCTGACCGAGGTGCACGCAGAAGTCGGTGAACGGTTGCGTGGCGACGTGCTTCCAGTTGTTTTCCGCGAAGCGATATACGCCGTCCTCGGTCGCGGCCCAGAGCGCGCCGTCGAGCGAACGCAATCGTCGAACGCCTTTCGGTGCGCCAGCCGAATCCTGAAATACTCCCTTTTGCAGTGTCTTGACCGAACCGCCAATAACGGCATGGACTATTTTGTCGTGGATCGCAACCGAAGTGACTGGTTGCGTCGTCGTGATTTTCTCGCCCACTTCCTGAAGGTACGCTTCGTCCGCGACTGGTTTCCACAAAGGACGTCCGTTCGTATTGACCCCCGTGCCTGCGGCGGCCGATAAACTGACGCACACGGCGGCGAGCCACCAGCGCATGACGCGCCATTCGCGGAAGCAGGGAAGCGCCAAAGAAGAACGTCTGGTGTGGTTGCGCGTGGTTAGGATTCGGGAATCCAGCGTCGAAAAGGATTTTGTTTTCATGAGAAGCTGGAGGGTAGCCCTGCTGTCGGTCCTGGGAAAGGCAATAATCGGGCTGCCACGCCGCCAACGCCTCGGATTGAAGGACGGAATAAACTTTATGCCACAGCGTTTTGGCGGTAATCTTCGTTTCCCTGATGAATCGTGGTCAAACAACTTGCGCAGCAACGCCGGGTCGCGTCCAACCTGAGAGCGAAGCATTCCGCCTTCCCGAGTTGCTCGCTCCCGCTGGCGATTGGGAGTGCGCCAAGGCCGCCGTCGAGAACGGCGCGGACGCGATTTACTTTGGATTGGAAAAGTTCAATGCGCGGATGCGGGCGCACAATTTCACCGGTGCCGATCTTCCAAAGCTGATGGAGTTCCTTCACCGGCGCGGCGTGAAGGGCTACGTCACGTTCAACACGCTCGTCTTCGAGAACGAGATGGCGGAGGCCGGGGAGCATCTCCGCACAATGATCGCCGCCGGGGTGGATGCCGCGATCGTGCAGGATGTGGGGATTTGCCGGCTCATCCGCTCGCTCTCGCCAGATTTTCCGATTCATGCCTCGACGCAGATGACGATCACCAGCGCGGCGGGCGTTGAATGTGCGCGCGAACTCGGCTGCAACCTCGTCGTGCTCGCACGGGAGTGTTCGATCAAGGAGGTTGAAAAGATTCGTGAAGCGCAGGTTTCCGTCTCTCAACCTTCAACCCTCAACTCTCAACTTCCGCTGGAAATCTTCGTCCATGGCGCGCTCTGCGTTGCCTACAGCGGCCAGTGTCTCACCAGCGAGGCGCTCGGCGGCCGTTCCGCCAATCGCGGCGAATGTGCCCAAGCGTGCCGCATGCCCTACGAATTGATCTCCGACGGCAAACCAGTTCCGCTCGGCGACCGAAAATATCTCCTCAGCCCGCAGGACCTGGCGGGACTGGAAGTGTTGCGCGAGTTGGTTCGCACCGGAGTGGCTTCGCTGAAGATTGAAGGCCGGCTCAAGACGCCGGAATACGTGGCGAACATCACGCGGATTTACCGCAAGGCGTTGGATGATTTACGATTTACGAATTACGATTTGCGCGACGACCACAATGACGCTCGTCAATCGCAAATCGTAAATCGTAAATACGAAATGGAAATGGCCTTCTCGCGCGGCCTTTACACCGGCTGGCTCGGCGGCATCAACAACCAGGAGCTTGTTCACGCCCGCTTCGGCAAGAAACGCGGGGTTTATCTTGGCGAAGTGCAGAAAGTCTTGCGCGACGCCGTAATCGTGAAACTCGAAGGTTCCCTCAAACCCGGTGACGGCGTGGTGTTCGACGCGGGCCATCCGGACCAGGAAGAAGAGGGGGGGCGGGTGTATGAAATCAGAAACCCGAAATCCGAAATCCCAAACGCGGAGCTACGCTTCGGTCACGATGACATTGATTACTCGCGTGTTCACAGCGGCGACAAGTTGTGGAAGACGGACGATCCAGAGTTGAATCGCAGATTGCGCCAGAGTTTTGCGGGCGAGGCGCCGAAGTTTCAGCGACCCATTGAAATGGAAGTGCACGGGGTCGTCGGCAAGCCGCTCACCCTGATCGCGCGGGATGAGTTTGGCCACGTGGCAAAGTTAGAATCCGCCATGCCGTCGACGCAGGCGGAAAAGCAGCCTCTGACAACGAATCGACTGCGTGAACAACTTGGCCGGCTTGGCGGAACACCATTTAAGCTCGGCGAACTGGAAAATAATCTAGCCGATGATGTGATGCTGCCGGTCAGCGAGTTGAATCGGTTGCGGCGCGAGGCGGTGGTGGAATTGGAACGACAGCGCACGCAGCCCAAGCGGTGGATGCTGACTGGAAAATCCGAAATCCGAAATCCGAAATCCGAAATTGACCAGAGCCTCCTCACGTCGGCTGCTACGAACGCGGAGTTGATCGTCCTCGTCCGCAACCTCGCGCAGCTCGAAGCCGCGCTGAAGTGCGGCGTCACTACGATCTATTGCGACTTCGAGAATCCGAAAAAATATCGCGAAGCCGTGGCCAGTGTGCGGGAGCGGAATCTCTCAACCCGCAACTCTCAACCCTCAACTATTTTCGTCGCTCCACCGAGGATTTTCAAAACGGGCGAAGAGTGGACGCTCCAGCAAGTCCGTTCATGCAACGCCGATGGCTACCTCGTCCGCAACTACGACCACCTGAAATTCTTCGCCAACGAACGGCGCGTTGGAGATTTTTCGTTGAACATCGCGAATTCTTTGAGCGCGGACTATTTCAAGAACAAGTTTGGCCTGGAGCGCGTGACGGCGAGTTACGACTTGAATTTCCAGCAACTTGAAGCGTTATTGCGGACCGCGCCGCCGGAATGGTTTGAGATCACGATTCATCAGCATATCCCGATGTTTCACATGGAGCACTGCGTCTTCTGCGCGTTTCTTTCGAGCGGCAAGGACTATCGCGATTGCGGTCGCCCGTGCGATGTGCACGACTTGAAGCTCCGCGACCGCGTGGGCGCGGAGCATCCGGTGAAGGCGGACGTGGGCTGTCGAAACACCGTGTTCAACTCGCTGGCGCAAACCGGCGCCGAGTATGTGGAGCGAATGTTGGTGCTGGGCGTGCGCCACTTCCGCGTAGAGTTTGTGAATGAAACGCCGGAGCAAGTCACGCAGACCGTCACGAAGTATCGCCAACTGTTGCGCGGCGAAATTACCGGCTCACAACTTTGGCGAGAGTTGAAATTGTTCAATCAACTTGGCGTGACGCGCGGGCAGATGGCGGGTTAGCGGCGGTTGCGCGCCAGTTGCTTCGCCAACCGGATCGCCGAGATCATGCTGGAAGGATTCGCCTTGTTCTGTCCTGCGATGTCGTAAGCCGTGCCATGGTCTGGCGAGGTGCGGATGAACGGCAGGCCGAGTGTCCAGTTCACGCCGGTTTCGAAGGCGATCAACTTCAGCGGTGCCAATCCTTGATCGTGATACATCGCTACGACCACGTCGTAATCACCGCGAAAAGCGTGGTGAAACAATGCGTCCGCGGCGAAGGGGCCGGCAACGTTTAGTAGCCGTCGCCGAGCAGCGTCAACGGCGGGAGCGATGATGGTTTGTTCCTCATCGCCGAGTTCGCCGCCTTCGCCGGCGTGCGGATTGAGGCCGCAGACACCGACGCGCGCGCGCGACAATCCAAGATCCCGGCAGGCTTGTGACGCCAGTTCAATCGCCAGTTCGACTTTTGTCTGCGTCAATTGCCCGGCGACCAATTTCAAAGGCAGGTGGGTCGTCGCCAGCACAACGCGCAGCCAGCGGCCGCGGTCATCATGACCAAGCAGCATCATGGCGGTGCGCTCCGTGCCCGCGAGTTGGGAAAGAAATTCAGTCTGGCCAATGAACGGTTGGCCGCTGCGCAGGATCGATTCCTTGTTGAGGGGCGCGGTGACCAACGCGTCCAGTTCGTGGCGCAGACAACGCTCGGCACCGTCCTTCAACCACGCCAACGCCGCCCGTGCTGCGGCCGGTGAACCGGCGGTCAAACCGGCGGGCAGCGGTTCAGGCAGGGGGTTGTGCAGAATGAAGCGGTCGCCCGCGTTCGCGTCGGAAAGCAGTTGGAGCGGTAGCTTCAGACCGAGCTGGTCATTGAGTCGGCGGGCGCATTCCAGGTCTCCGATCAACAAGTAACGAGTGTCATCCAGTCGTGATTCCGACGCCAACGCCTTGAGCGTGACCTCGGGTCCAATGCCGGTCACGTCGCCCAATGAAATGCCGATCCAGCCAGTCATGGTGAGGGTGATGCGCAGTGCGTGTTGCGCGAATCAAGCTGAAGCAAATCCGTGAAAGTTTCACGTTTCACGCTTCACGTTTCGCGTTTCAAAAATATCTGACGAACGATTTGTTCTTCAGGCGATCGATCCACTTCTTTTGCAGCCGGGCGCGTTCCTGCACCAGGAGGTTCTTCTCAATTTCATCGCGGACTTCACCGAGCGACTTGGTGTGAGCCGGACGCCGGTCCTCCACGAGCATCAGGTAACAAGCGTCAGCGGTCTCAATCACCCCACTGCGCTGGCCGGCTTTGAGCGCGAAGGCGACGTCGAACAATTCCTTCCGCAACACCGGCGAACCGTCCTTGTTAAACTTTTCCACCCAACCCCAATCGCCTCCTTGTTTGGCCTGCGAGCCTTCGGAATGAATCGTCGCCATTTCAGCGAACGAGGCTCCCTCTTCGATCTTGGCCAGGATTTCCTGCGCCAGCTTTTTGGTCGCACCCGCATCATCAGACGAAGCACGGTTCAGCACAATCATGCGCAGCTTGACCTGGTCCTCGACTTTGAAATCGTCCTTGTGCTGGACGTAATATGTTTCGATTTTGTGCGGGGAAATGATGATGGCCGAAGAAATATTCTTCGCCCGGAGCGCCTCAATGATGAACTGTTCGCGAACCCGTTGGCGAAAAGTTTCAGACGTGATGCCCTCGGCTTGAAGGGTCTTGGTCAGAGTCATCCGGTCGCCGTAACGTTTGCGGATGCGATCCTGGATTTCTTCGTCGATGATGCTTTCGGGCAGATTGTAACCGGCGGTCTTGAAATCGTGCAAAATGAGTTGGTGCTCCACGAGTAGTTCGGTGCGGTTCTCTTTGAGCTTGCCGACCTTTTCCTCAAGAAGTTTAGGCTGGGTGCGGTACTGTCGTATCAATAAATCGACTTCGGGGGCGACCGAACTTTCCACCTCGTCCATTGTAACGATGGCGTCGTTGACGATCACGGCAATGGCGTTCACCAATTCCGCCCGGACACCTGGACCAGAGGCAAGAATAATTCCGGTCAACAGCAGGATGTAAAGAATTCTCATGCGCAATATGCTTGAGACTAAGGAACGTTCCTGTTCGGGTCAAGAAACGTACAGAGGGAATTTCTGTCGCCTTTTGCGATCCGAGATTCAACGTTGACGCCGGGCGGCGCTCTGTTAGCTTCATTCCATGAATTCAGGCACTCCTCGATTTAGCAGCGCGTGGGCCGGGATGTTCTATCATCTCCCGGCCCGTTGCTGCTTGTGGCTGTGTTAGACTAAACACTCAACCTTTGCCGCAGGTCGCCACCTGCGGTTTTTTTGTGGAGACCCGGCCAGCACCCAAAAAATTATGATCATTGTCCTTCGCCCGAACATTCCGAAAAAAGAAGAAGCCGCCGTGCTTAAGGAAATCCGCAAGCTCGGCTACAAACCGCACATCATGCGAGGAGTGGCGCGGACGGTCATCGGTGCCATCGGCGACGAGCGCACCCACCAAAGCCTGGAAACCCTCACCTCCTGGAAGCAGGTGGAGAGCGTCATGCCGGTGCAGAAACGTTACAAACTGGTCAGCCGCGAGGCGCATCGCACCGGTTCGACCATCAATGTGCGCGGGAACATCATCGGCGGAAAGAAAGTCCAGATCATGGCCGGACCTTGCTCGGTGGAGAGTGAAAGGCAACTGCTCTCCACGGCCAAAGCCGTGAAGAAGGCCGGCGCGACCATTCTGCGCGGCGGCGCTTTCAAACCGCGCACCTCCCCCTACGAATTCCAGGGACTCGGCGAGAAGGGATTGAAGCTGCTGGCGAAGGCGCGCCACGAAACCGGCCTGGCCATCATCACCGAACTGCTTTCCGAAGACCACGCCGACATGATCGCCGAATACGCTGACATCATTCAGATCGGCACACGCAACGCCCAAAACTTTCAACTGCTCATCGCCGCCGCACGCACCGGCAAACCCGTCTTGCTCAAGCGCGGCCTTTCGATGCGCATTGAGGAATGGATGCTGGCCGGTGAATACATCCTGGCCAACGAAAATCCGAATTTAATGTTTTGCGAACGCGGCATTCGCACCTTCGAATCTTACACGCGCAACACGCTCGATCTGTCCACCATTCCCATCATCAAACAGGAATCGCACTGTCCCATCGTGATCGATCCCAGCCAGGGCGCGGGCCGCTCCGACCTGGTGTTCGCCATGTGCAAGGGCGCCGTCGCCATGGGCGCGGACGCGCTATTGATCGAAGTGCATCCCAACCCGGCCGAGGCTTGGAGTGATGGCGCGCAACAACTTTCCCTCGATGGCTTTGCCAGGCTGATGCAGGAGTTGAAGCCATTCATCAGCGCAGCCGGTCGGGAGTAAATCCAAAATTCAGACGGCTTGTCGAAGCGGACGGATTCGGATCGCGAAATGCAGTTGCAAAAACATTTAGTCCCCTGCCAGGGAAGCGGTCTGACGCCATCGCGCGCAGCGCATTCCCCCAGCAAGGGACTTTTCCTAACCGATGGTTTTCCGGCAACGCCGAGGCGGTGACGGACCATGTTTAGTTCTTTCCTGTCAGGACAAATTTGAATTGGCATCGATCAGACTGGGAGCTGACCGCGCCTGTTTCTCAGCTCGGGTTTTCCCACTGCCCGTCAGCAACGGACTCAGAGACCTGCTCGCCAACATGAAACCCGCGCTCGTCCTGATAACCCACCGGAGCCGACACAACCGCAAACAACTCGGCAATCAGCCCGCTGGCGAAGATCGTTCCGGCTACGATTATCAAGGTCTCGTTCATCTCAGATCCTTTACCAGCAACACGAGTGCCAATGTGAAAAGTGAGTAAATCTGCGAGTGGCGACTGGCGTCGTGTCCAGTTTCGGAAGATCGGTTTCGTGTTCAAGACAGCGCAATCCCTCCCAATCGCGTTCAAGGAAGTGAATGTGGGTTTACAGAAGTTGCCGGAGGGACACAGCAAAGCATGTCCGCTTGTCGTTACAAAGAAAAGGGCGGCAGGGAGATCTGCCGCCCGTTGAAAACAACTCGTGTTCTATTTCGCCCGCAAGATGTCGCGGATCTCGGTCAGAAGTTTTTCCTCTTTGGTCGGCTCTGGCGGTGCGGCGGGAGCGGGGACCGGTTTTTTCATCAACGTGTTCATGCCTTTTACAACCATGAAAATACAAAACGCCACGATGACAAAGTCGATTACGGTGTTAATGAACTGGCCGTAGGCGATGACTGCCGCGCCAGCGTCGGTAGCGTCAGCCAAGGTTTTGACTGCGCCTTTCACCTTGGTTAACTTGTCTGGATCGAGGTTGATGAAAAGGTCTTTGAAATCCACTCCGCCCATCATCTTGCCGATCGGCGGCATCAAAACGTCCTTCACTATCGAAGTAACAATCTTTCCGAACGCGCCGCCGATGATGACACCTACCGCCATATCGACGACATTGCCCCGCATAGCAAACTCTTTGAATTGTTTAAGCATAGACATAGTTGGATTCCTTTCGCATTGGAGGTCCGCGCGTAGCATGCGCAAAAGGTCATGGGGAAGCAAGCCCTGAACAAGGAAAGTTGGATTCTTTGGCCCTGCCGCGCAGCAATTACTCAGTTGGTTTCCGATCCAACAACACGACACGCACGCCGCCTTCTTTCGGTTTGGCAAAATTATTAAGCAGGTTCGAGTTGGAAGCAGGAGCGCCTGGTTGTTGCGACTTTGCCTGGCCGCTTTCAGGATCGAGCGCCGAACGCAATGCGCCTTCGACGAGTTGCGCGCAATGAATTTTCATCGGCGGCAACGGCCCTAGTTCGCCGGCCAACTCTTCGGTTTTCATTGCCAGTGCCTCTTCCGCAGTTTTACCGCGAATCAACTCCGTGGCGAGACTGGCCACGGCGATGGCGGTCTCACAACCGAAGGACTGAAACGTGGCGCGGTCGATGACTTTCTTGCCCTTCTCTTCCTTGTATTTGATCCACATCCGCAGCATCTCGCCGCACTCGGAATTGCCCACCGTGCCGATGGCGTCCGCGTTCGGCAGTTCACCCATGTTCTGCGGGTTTGCTATCGCCTGCTGAATTCGTTTCTGTAGATCGTCGTTCATTTTTGAAATGGAGTGTTGGAGTATTGGAGTGATGGAACATTGGCAAAGCAATGCTCCACCACTCCATCACTCCACTACCCCAGCTTGTATCTCCGCATCGTCGTATCCACTTCCTGCGCCCAGGCGTCGATGCCGCCGCGCAGACACCTCACGTTGGTCAGACCGTGCCCCATGAAATAGGCCGCGGCGTCCAAACCTTGCTTGCCCTGATGGTCGATAACCACTAGCGGACGTGAGTTCGTTCCTTCCGCCATGATTTCCTGCGTCACAGGTTGCGACATCAAAACCGCGCCGTTGATATGCACCGCTTCGAATTCCTCGCGCGACCGCACGTCGAGCAAACGGACCGTTTTGTCGCGTTTCAGCAACTCGGCTAGTTCCTTTGGCTCGATCAGAATCTTCGCGTCCTGCTCATGGCTGGTTTTGATGTGCTCCAAAACCTCGTCCACGTTCTTGATACTGTTTCGCTGACAAACTTGCTCCAACGTTTCCGTCGGTTGAAACCCGCAACTGGCGCATCCGCCGATGTGGTAACGGCGGAACAACGCCCGTTGCGCGCCAGGAAATACTTCGAGCACCTCGCTCATGGGCGACTGCGGACCGATGGGTTCTGTTGTCATGGCTTTCTGTTACACAATTCAATCAATTTCCAAAAAACTTCTGAATCTCCTGCACCACTTCCACAAAGCGATCTACCTCGGCTTTGGTGTTGTAAAAATAAAAACTCGCTCGCGCCGTTGATTCGACGCCGAGTTTCCGCATAAGCGGCTGAGTGCAATGATGTCCGCCGCGCAACGCGATGCCGCGTTGGTCTGCTACGGTCACAACATCGTGGGCATGCACGTCTTTCAATAGGAAGCTCACCAGCCCAGCCCGGCCGGTCTTAGGCCCGAACAGTCGAATCGCATTGATGCTCCTCAGTTTTTCGTAGGCGTAGTTGGCCAGTTCCTGGTCGTGCTCGAAAATATTTTTGCGCCCGAGATTGTCCAGGTAATCCATCGCCGAGTGCAAACCGATGGGGCCGGAAATGTCCGGCGTGCCGGCCTCGAACTTGTGCGGCGCGCGTTTGAACGTGGTCTTGTGGAAATCGACGCTCAAAATCATTTCGCCGCCGCCTTGCCACGGCGGCATGCCGTCGAGCAGTTCCTGCCGCCCATACAGCACACCGATGCCGGTCGGGCCGCAGATTTTGTGACCGGAAAACGCGAGAAAGTCGCAGCCGATCTCCTGCACATCTACCGGGCAATGTCCGGCACTCTGGGCCGCATCGACCAGCGTGAGGATGCCACGCTCGCGGGCGCGCTCGCAAAGTTTCGCCACGGGATTCACGGTGCCGAGAGAATTGGATATGTGCACCATGGCGAACAGCTTGACCTCGCTCGTCAAAAACTCGTCGATCTCGCGCAGATCGAGATGACCTTCGTCACCGGTGACAGGCAGGTAAACCAGTTTGGCGCCGGTGCGTTCGGCGAGCAGTTGCCACGGCACGATGTTGCTGTGATGCTCCATCTCCGTGAGCAGGATTTTGTCCCCGTTCTTGATGTTCCTCGGTCCCCAGGCTTGCGCAACCAGATTGATGCTTTCCGTGGTGCCGCGGGTGAAAACAATTTCCTCAGCGTTGCGGGCGTTGATGAATTCGGCTGTGCGCGTGCGGGCCGCTTCAAATCCCGCCGTGGCGCGATTGCTCAACTCGTGAATGCCGCGATGCACATTGGCGTTATCGCGCTCGTAATAGTTGGTCAGCGCTCCAATAACCGCGCGCGGTTTCTGACTCGACGCCGCGTTGTCGAAATAAATCAGCGGATGGCCATGGACTTTCTGGTTCAGAATCGGAAAGTCATCGCGCAACGATTCCCAATCGATCGTTTTCTTCACGGTTCTTGGTTCTGTTGTTTCGGCGATCATCGGTCCATTTCTCCATCACTCCAATCCATCACATCAACCCCAACTGCAACTTCGCCGCTTCCGTCATCATGCCCTGATTCCACTGCGGCTCCCACACCAATTCCACATTGGCTTCGTCGATTTCCTCGATCGACAGCAGCCGGTTCTGCACGTCTTGCGCGAGCGTCGGCCCCATGCCGCAACCCGGCGCGGTCAACGTCATCTTCACGTCGGCCTTGTAACTGTTGCTCGCGCCGATGGGCGTCAAATTGCAATCGTAGATGAGGCCGAGGTCCACGACGTTGACCGGGATTTCCGGGTCGTAACACGTTTTGAGCTGGTTCCAGACTTCCTTTTCCAGATCCTCTTTGCCGCGCGGCGCGCCGGCAGACGCGGTCGGTTTGGCCGCGATTTCAAGACCGAGTGCGTCGGCGTCCTTGCCGTCGATACGGAACATGTTGCCGTTGACGACGACGGTGTAGGCGCCGCCGAGCGATTGCGTGACGTAAGCCTGCTCGCCCTTTTGCAGCGTGACCTTTGTGCCGACGGGGACGACGGCGGCCTCAACGTCGCGGCTTAAGATTTTTGAATCGTTGTTTTGCATAATCGAAACATAACAGGTTCGTCGTGCTCTGTCGTTTAATAATCACGATTTAAGTAGAGCCGCCACATAAAGTCTCGGTCGCGACAAGTCTGTTTCCAGCAATTCCATGTTGTCAAATATTCCAACGATTCTGAAGTTCTTTTCCGCCAATAAATGTTCAAGTTCGGCGGGAAAAAACAAACGGTACTCGCAAAAGTCCTCGGCAGCAACCTGGCCGGAAATGTTCCATGTTCGACTTCTCACTAAAAGTTGCCTAGGGCGGTCAAAGCTATTCACTGAAACAGCATGCGCTGAAAAATCCAGCGAGTTCACTTTGAACTCGACGTACTTTTGAAAATGGTCGCTGCCAAGATAACTCGATCCATTGTTGATATCGAGGAAGAGCAAGGTGCCGGCGTGCGAATGCACCACGAAGGTTTCAAGAGTTTTCTCAACGTCGGCGTTTGACAGCGCGTACATGAAGGTCGAACCCATGCACAAGATGGCATCAAAAGTCCGCCCCAAACGTATGGTGCGCATGTCGCCAACCTGAAGACGCAGGTGCGGCCGTCGTTGCTGAGCGTACTCCACCATCGCCTTGAGGTAATCAACTCCCCAACATTCTCGATAATCACGAGAAAGCGCATCCAAGTCTCGTCCTGTTCCGCAGCCGATGTCCAAGATTGAAGTTGGTGGTTTTCGCAAGAAGCGTGAAAATATGCGCCGGCACATATTCGGCGTTTCCTCATTTGGTTCCGGATAAACCAACTCGTAATACTGCGGATTTCTGTAGAGGAAATTCTTTACCTTTGCGTCCATGCGCGATCGTTCATAAAACTGAGCTTAGCCATCTCGTCACATATCCTCCGTCTCCGTGCTCACCGGCTCCTGCTTGCCTTCGACCGCCGCGACCACCGCGTGCCACGGCAGGATGGCGCATTTGACGCGCGCAGGAAACTTATGCACGCCGGCGAACACTGCCAGCTTGCCAATATCACCGCCGTTGACATTCCCAGTCGTCACCATGTCGTGGACTTTGTCGAACAGCGCCTTCACTTCGGCCTTGGTTTTGCCCTTTAATGTGTCGGTCAGAATCGAAGCAGACGCTTTCGAAATCGCGCAGCCCGAACCTTGGAAGCTGAGGTCTTTGATCACGTCGCCATCCATCAAGGCATAAATCGTGTAGTTATCGCCACAAAGCGGGTTGTGGCCTTGCGCCGCGCGGTTCGCGTTTTCCAGCTTGTGGAAATTGCGCGGGCTTTTGCTGTGGTCAAGAATGACCTGCTGATAAAGGTCTGTTAAATCGTCGAACATGGTGGAAAAGCATCCAAGCACCCAAGCACCCAAGTACCCAAGTACAAAGTTTGGGTGTTTGGGTATTTGGGTCCTTTGGTATTTTGGTAATTCATTTCTTCTCCGCCAGATGCGGATTTGCCTCCAGCCGCTCCCACACGAGCTTGTCCAATTCCTCGCGCGCCGGTTCGCATTTCACGCGGTCGATGATTTCGCCGGCGAAGGCGTGCATCAACATCCGCCGCGCTGTTTCCAATCCAATGCCGCGCGCGCGCAGATAAAAAATGGAATCCTCGTCCATCTGGCCGACCGTCGCGCCGTGTGTGCATTTCACGTCGTCAGCGTAAATCTCCAATTGCGGTTTGGTATCGACGGTCGCCTCGTCGGAGAGCAGCAGATTCTTGTTGGTTTGCTTCGCGTCGGTTTTTTGCGCGATTTGCTGCACGAGAATGCGTCCGTGAAATACACCCTTCGATTTGTCGTCGAGAATGCCGTTGAAATACTCGTGGCTGGCGCAATGCGGTTGTGCGTGCTCGACGATCATGTGATGGTCGGCAAGCTGTTCGCCCTTGGTCAGATAAAGCCCGTTCAAAATACATTCGAGGCCTTCGCCAGCGAGGTTTGTGCGAATGTCGTTGCGCGAAAGCCGCGCGCCGAGGGCGATCGAATGTGAAATGAAACTGCAGTTCCGGCCCAGGTGCGAATGGAGCGTTGCCAGATGAAACGCAGCGAGACTTTCATCCTGAAATTTCAAGTGCTCGACCACGGCATTGTCGCCAATGACAAACTCGGTGACGGCGTTGGTGAAGTAAGGCGCGTCCACGGTGCTGACGTAACTTTCGATGACGGTCAGCCGGCTTTGTTTCTCCGCGATGATCAAATTGCGCGGATGCGTCGTCGCACCGCTCTCTTTGGCCGTGGAAATAAAAACCAGTTGGATGGGTTCGGTCACGATCTGTCCGGCGGGGACGTGGATGAATGCGCCGTCCTGAAAAAACGCCGTGTTGAGCGCAGCGAAGGCGTTCTCGTCGCTTCGGGCGTAACGGGCGAGGTGTTTTTCAATCAGGCTGGAATCGCCGGCCAGTGCCGCGGTGAGGCTGCTGACTCTTACGCCATCGGGCAGCGCGCCAACCGTGGATAGCTCTTTTGAGAAATGGCCGTTGACGAAGACGAGCCGACTGCCGCTCAGACCAGCGAATGTAAACCGGCTCAAGGTTTCAGTCGTGACGCTGATGTCGCCGTCTTGCAAAACTGGTTTGAACGGGAGTTTGGTGAGGGGAGCCACATTGGTGAAGCGCCAATCCTCGAGCCGGGTGGTGGGAAACCCGAGTTCGGCAAAGCGGGCGATGCCGGCCTTGCGAATCGGGAAGAGCCACGAGGGGTGTTTCGCCTCCTTCTCGAATCGCTCGAATTTCTCCAGGAACGGATCGGTCGCCTTCATGTCCAGTCTGTCAGTCGCTTGAACCATATTGCTGCGCGTTTCAATTGTGTTTCGCAAGCTTGTTAACTTGCAGTATTCATGTTCCCACGCGGCACCGCGCAACGCAAGCAGATAGCCGTTTAGATTTTTCACCCAGGGGGAGTCGTGAGTAAGTGATTTCGATTGAGGCGCTCGATGGAAATGAAATTGGCGCTCCAAACACCGCTCCGTCGATCAACGAAACCGCCTTCTGACCATTCGAAAGTCAAGGAATGTGAATCTGGTAGAAGGCCAGCCAGCCGGTCGTATCTTTGGAGCCGACGTCCACTTCGCGCGAGCGATACCAACTGACGTGCCCATCTTCGAACAGGAAATTCCCACCGAGCGGTTCGCCACTTCGGATTGTGTGACTGGAAAGCGATGCCGAGCCGCCCCACCCCCCCGGATTTACCTGGGCATTTTTCCCATCCGAGCCGACGGTTCCTGCGGCCAGTTTCAGGTCCATGAGCACGGGCGCGTTTTTGAAATCAGCACCCAACTTCTTTTTGTAGGCCCAGCCTCCCAGACCCAGGCTGTTGTAATTCCACTTGGAACCGTCAACTCGATGGGGCAAATAGAAAAATCCACACAGGACCCGCCCATTACCGTCAACTATGACACCATCGGCATCCCGGAGATACTTTTGCGTTGGGCAAAAAATCACGTGGAACTGGCTTTTGTCAGCGCCGCGTTCTTGTTTGATAAGGTAGTCGGCCCAAAACTTCTGAACCGTTTTGCCGCACCAACTCACATCGATCCCATCGGTGTTATCCGGGAAGAAAGTCCGATTATCGTTCCCATACAGATTCAACGCGACGCCCCATTGCCGCATGTTGCTTGTGCAAAGCGCCTTCTTTGCCGCAAACCTGGCCTTGGCCAGAGCCGGTAAAAGGAGTCCAGCCAGAATGGCAATGATGGCAATGACGACCAACAACTCAATCAACGTGAAGCCTCCGGTCGCGGACGAACAAGTTGCGGGCCGCTCGGGCGTTATCAGACGAACGCTTGGTCTCTGGGTGGCGCTCATATCAATCTGGTGCCGGGTTATGAGACTCTATAACATGCCCCGTGCAAAGGTGTCAATCTCCTGACCAATTTCTTGTCGCGCTCAATGATCTTTGCTACGCGACGGGAATCATGAAATCAAAGTCGCCTTGCCAGACGTTCGGCAAGCCGTTGCATGGCGGGGGAGTGATCGAGCGGGTCCAAACGCACTTCCAACAAGCAAAATTCTTCCGCATGAGCTTCAGCTTCGTTGAGCGCGAGGTCCAATTCCTCCTCGGTGCGGACAATGAACCCGCGCCCGGCCCCGAGTATTTCCGGAACGCGACTGTAATGCCACGGCCAGAGGTCGTTGTAGGCTCCGTCCTGCATGTGGCGTTCAGTGCCATATCCGCGATTGTTCAACACGATCACAACCGGATTGAGATTGTAGCGCGCGGCGGTGGCCAGCTCCATGCCGGTCATTTGAAATGCTCCGTCGCCCACCAGCACCAGCGGTCGCAATTTGGGATTGGCCAGTTGCGCGCCAATGCTCGCCGGCACCGCAAACCCCATCGAAGCGTAATAAGCCGGCCCAAGAAATTCCGTGCGATGGCGGATGAACAGATCGGCGGCGCCAAACAACGCATCGCCGACATCGGCGACCACGACGGTGTTGTCGGACAAGAAAGCGTTGAGCCGTTGAAACAACCGTTGGACGGTGAGTCTCCTTTCTCCACGTTTCAACTTAAAGTCGTTGACCGGCGTCGGACGCGGAATTTTGTTCAGCGACCTGCGACGCAATCCGGCGCGCAGCAGTCCGCGCACGAAATCCTTGAAGCGCACATTCTCGTAAGTGTGATAGCGCAGCGCCAACTTCTCGCTCGTGGCGTAAATCGATCGGGCGGGATCGAGTCGCGCGGTGAACACGCCGAGATTGATGTCGGTCATGAACGCCCCCAACATGATGACGCAATCACTGTCTTCGACATAGCGGCGCACATCGTCGCGACCCATCGCGCCTTCATAGACGCCCAGGTAAAAGGGATTTTGTTCACCGATGACGGATTTCCCGAGCAACGTGGCTGCCACGGGAATGTTGGTTTCTTGAGCGAGCTTCAGCAGCGCGTCTTGAAGGCCGAACCGATGCACCTCCACGTCGGCGAGGATGACCGGTTTGCGCGCGGAGTTGATCATCGTTCGCGCTTCGGCCAGCGCCGCGCGCAAAATCTGCGGATCGCTGGCTTCATGGATTTCCGGCGGCCGGTGATGCGGGATGCCCGGCACGGAGACGAGGTCACGCGGCAATTCGATATAGACCGGCCGCTTGTAACGCAACGCCGTGTGCAACACCCGGTCGATTTCCTGAAACGCCGTTTGCGGATCGCTCAACACCGTTGAAGCCGCCGTGAGTTGTTCAAAAACTTTCTTTTGCGTGTCGAACTCGCGCACCTTGTGATGCAGGAGTGGATTTTTTTCGCGCTCCTTCATCCCCGGCGCGCCGCTGATGACGACGACGGGCGACTTCTCCGCAAACGCCTCGGCGGTAGTGTTGGCCACCTTCAAACCACCGACGCAGTACGTGACGCATACGGCACCGAGGCCCTTCACGCGCGCGTAAGCGTCGGCGGCGAAACCGGCGCCCTGTTCATCGCACGTGTTGATGATTCTCAGCTTGCTGTGTTCCAGCAGGTCGTAGAAGCCCAGCACGTAATCGCCAGGAATGCCGAACACGTGACGCACGCCGTGCGTGTGAAGTTGTTGGATAAGATACTGGCCAATCGAAATGGAGTTTCTCATCGGGCTCTTGCAGGAAGACTAACATACCCAGCCTCAGAGGTCAAAGCGCGCCGTGAATCAGATTTTCAACGCGCGGCCTTGCCTTCGTGCCGGCATTCCGCAATGGTTATTGCGTAATTGAATCATGCTCACTGAAGACGACATCAAGAACGCGCTCAAGACGGTGAAATATCCCGGCTACAACCGCGACATCATTTCCTTTGGACTGGTGCAACAAATCGCGGTGAGCGGCGGCGCCGTCAGCGTGACGCTGCAATTGACCACCGCCGATCCGAACGTCGCCCAGCAAATCAAAGCCGACAGCGAGCGCGTGTTGAAGGCATTGCCGGGCGTCAATCAAGTGATCGTCGAGATCATGCGGCCGGCCGGACAGCAGGCAGCCGCTGCGGCGCAAAGCCCGTGGTCACAGCAGAACAAAGTGCCCGGCATCAAAAAAATTGTCGCGGTGGCCAGCGGCAAAGGAGGCGTCGGCAAATCGACCGTTTCCGTAAACATTGCCTGCGCCCTCAAACATCTCGGCGCGCACATCGGCCTGCTGGATTGCGACATCTACGGTCCGAGCATTCCATTGATGATGGGTATTCGCGAACGGCCGACCATCAGCGCCGCCGAAAAAATGGTGCCGCCCGTCAACCACGGCGTGAAATTGATGAGCATGGGCTTTCTGCTGGACGGCGATGCGCCGGTGATCTGGCGCGGGCCAATGATCGTGAAAACCATCCAGCAGTTCTTCATGCAAGTGGAATGGGGCGAGTTGGATTATCTGCTCGTTGATCTTCCGCCCGGCACCGGCGACGCCCAACTCACGCTTTGCCAGACCGTGCCGCTGGACGGCGGCGTCATCGTGACAACGCCGCAGGAAGCGTCGCTGGGCGTCGTAAGGAAAGGCATCGCCATGTTTGAAAAAGTCAACGTGCCCATCCTGGGCATCGTGGAGAACATGAGTTACTTCACCACACCTTCCGGTGAGCGCGTGGAGATTTTTGGGCACGGCGGCGGGCGGGCGGAAGCCGAGCGCAAGAAAGTTCCCTTCCTCGGCGAAGTCCCGTTGTTTACCGAAATTCGCGTCGCCGGCGACAAAGGCGTGCCGCTGGTGGTTTCAGCGGCAAACGAACCGCCCGCGCAAGCGTTTGTCCGCGTTGCCGAAGCGCTAAGGCAAGCACTGGGGACTTAAACCTTAATCTTGATGTTTACGCCATGTTCGACTCTCTAAGCGGCAAGCTCCAGAATGTTTTCAAGAATCTGCGCGGCCTCGGAAAAATTTCTGAGGCCAACGTCAGCGATTCGTTGCGCGAAGTCCGGCTGGCGCTCCTCGAAGCCGATGTGAATTTCAAGGTTGCCCGCGACTTCATTGAGCGCGTCAAAGCGAAATCGCTCGGCGCGGAAGTCGTTCAAAGCATTCAGCCCGGCCAGCAAATCATCAAAATTATCCATGATGAACTGGTGGAGTTGCTCGGCTCGGCCAACGCCGGAATCAATTTGAGCGGCAATCCGGCTTGCGTCCTGATGGTCGGCCTGCACGGTTCGGGCAAGACCACCTCCAGCGGCAAGCTCGCGCGGCTGCTCCATAAGCAAGGCCGCCAGCCGTTGCTGGTCGCCGCCGACGTTAACCGCCCGGCCGCGATGGATCAGCTTGAAACGCTTGGCAAACAAATCGACATTCCCACATTCGTCAAACGCGGCGAGCAGGACGTTTCGAAAATCGCCCGCGAAGCGCTCGACTTCGCCCGCGCAAACAACCGCAATACCTTGATCTTCGACACGGCGGGCCGGTTGCAGATTGACGAGCCGCTGGTGCAGGAACTCGTCCGCCTGCGCGATCTCGTGAAGCCGCAGGAGATTCTGCTCGTGCTCGATGCCGCCACTGGTCAGGAAGCAGTCAACGTCGCCACGCATTTCGATAAGGCGCTGAACATCACCGGCTCCATCCTTACCAAACTCGATGGTGACGCGCGCGGCGGTGCTGCACTCAGCATGAAAGCTGTCACCGGCAAGCCGATCAAGTTCGCGGGCGTGGGCGAAAAGCTGGAGGACTTCGAACCGTTTCATCCCGAGCGCATGGCCTCGCGCATTCTCGGCATGGGCGACGTCGTCAGCCTGGTTGAGCGGGCGGCTGAGGCCGTGGATTTAGACGACGCCAAGCGCATGGAAGAAAAAATGCGCAAGGGGCAGTTCACGATGGAGGATTTTTTGGAGCAACTGCGCCAGATGAAAAAGCTCGGCTCGCTCGAAAGCATCGTGGGCATGTTGCCCGGTGGCGATCAACTGCTGAAAGGCGGCGACCTCAGCAAACAGGAAAAAGAATTCCGGCGGATGGAGGGAATGATCTGCGCGATGACATTGCAGGAGCGGCGCAATCCGCAAATTCTCAATGCCAAACGGCGCATCCGCATCGCCAAAGGCAGCGGCGTTTCCGTGACCGAGTTGAACACCTTGCTCAACAAGTTCGGTCAGATGCAGCAGATGATGAAGAAGATGGGGAAGTTCTCGAAGATGATGGCCCGCATGGGCGGTGGCCTGCCGGGGATGTTGCGGAGGTGACCAACTCAAGTCGTAGCTGCTGACCTCAGCCGGCAGGATCTCCAGTTGCAACTTCTCCTGGTGCCGAATCAGTTTCGGCGGCGAACTCACGCCGATCTGAGCGCCCTTGAACCGCTTCGCCATCGGACGTTTCTTCAACTGCTAAAAAAAAACCACGTTGGTCAAATTAAAATAGACTCCTCCGACACTCGCCCTCATCCGTAAATCAGAGGTTGGCTTTGAATGCTTTGAAATTGAGTCGTTTAGGCCCCAAGTGCGCAAACCAAGTCAAGTCGTGGCATCGGCGCTGCTAAAGCGGCATGGCTCGGTTTCAAACGGAGTTCGCATTCCATTGTGATGCCAGCGTTTTGTTTGTTTTCGGGACGGGCGACAGCCGTGCAGTTAACCAGAGAAAAATTGTTTGTTTCAGCCTATGAAAAAAATCGAAGCGATTATCAAACCTTTCAAATTGGAAGAAGTCAAAGACGCCTTGGGGGAGGAGGGGATCGAGGGGATGACGGTCAGTGAAGTCAAGGGGTTTGGCCGGCAGAAGGGCCATACCGAAATTTATCGGGGCAGCGAATACACGGTGGATTTCCTGCCCAAGATAAAACTCGAACTGGTCGTGGCGGATGGGAAAGTCGATTCGGCCGTCGCCGCCATCGTGAAGGCCGCGAAGACCGGCAAAATCGGGGATGGCAAGGTCTTCGTTTCTCCAGTTCAGGAAGCCATCCGCATCCGCACCGAGGAGAAAGGCGAGCAAGCTGTTTAATCCAACCAACTTCAGAATTCACAACAACCAACCATGAAAAAAATATTTCTCTTCCTTAGTTTGGGCGCGGCCCTTTTATCCAGTGGCCTGACTTCGCGCGCCGCCGATGCCACCAATGCTCCCGAACGCACCGTTCAGGAGCGCCTGGAAGACCTCGAAGCCTACGTCAATAACGGGGCGCGCAATGCCAGCACGAATACGACGACGAAAATCGCCGGGCCAGGCCCGGGCCATAACGGGTTCCAAATGGTCTGCTCGGCTTTGGTGCTCTTCATGACCTTGCCGGGCCTGGCGCTGTTCTACGGCGGACTGGTTCGCCGGAGGAACGTGCTTTCCGTGTTGGCACAATGCCTTGGCATCGCCGGACTGGTTACGATTCTCTGGTGGCTGTGCGGTTACAGCATGGCATTTCACAGTGGCAATCCGTTCTTTGGCAATTTCGACTGGAAGTTTTTGCGCGGCGTAGATTCAAGTCCCAACACCGATTACGCCGCCTGGGTTTCTCATAACGTCTATTCCATGTATCAACTCATGTTTGCCATCATCACGCCGGCGCTCATTATCGGCGCGATCGCCGAGCGCATGAAATTTTCCGCCATTCTGCTCTTCATGACGTTGTGGATGTTTGTCGTTTACTTCCCGCTCGCCCACATGGTTTGGGGCGTGGACGGCTTTATGAACGGTGTCTGGAATCCCAAAGCCACGATCAAAGCCATTGACTTCGCTGGCGGCACGGTGGTGCACATGTCTTCCGGGTGGTCGGCGCTGATTCTTTGCATCATTCTTGGCAAACGGCTTGGCTTTCCCAAGGAGCCGATGCCACCGCACAGCATGGTGCTTTGTATGGTGGGCACCGGCATGTTGTGGGTAGGCTGGTACGGTTTCAACGCCGGCAGCGCCGTGGCGGCCGATGGCATCGCGGCAAATGCGTTCACCACCACCACACTGGCGACGGCCGTGGCTTCGTTCGTCTGGGCGATGGCGGAATATGTCGTCCGCGGCAAACCCAGCATCCTGGGTTTTTGCTCCGGCGCGGTGGCCGGGTTGGTGGTGATTACGCCGGCGTGTGGTTTTGTCACCGCCAAGGGTGCTGTTTGCATTGGTATCGCCGCAGGGCTGATTCCATTCTTTGCGGTTTGGAAACTCAAAGCCTGGTTTGGCTACGATGACGCTCTGGATACTTTCGGCGTTCACGCCATTGGTGGAACTTTGGGTGCATTCATGACTGGCTTGCTGGCAACCGTGACCGCAAATCCCAATCTGGCAGGCGACCCCGCCAAAGCCAACGGCCTCGCTGGATTGGTTCGCCATGGTCTTTGGTTTGAACAGGTCAAGGCCATTAGCGTGACATTGGTGCTCGCAGTTGTCGGCACCGCGATCATCGCCTTCATCGTAAAAGCGGTCATTGGCCTGCGCGTCAGTGAAGAGGTTGAAACCATCGGTCTCGACCTTGCCGAGCACGGCGAAGAAGGTTATCAGGGCTGATCAACCTCAGGAACTTTTCGACGCTGTGCCAATAATGGCGGACGCGATCCGTCTTTGGCACAGCGTTCGATTCGACAAAACCTCAAATAATAATTGTTAAAAAAATTACTATGGCAACAAATGCATCAACAACGGCGACCCCAAAAACCGCGATTGAAATTGGGAAGAAGGGTGGGGCGAAGATGGTGGACGTGAAGTTTGTGGACACGTTTGGGACGTGGCAACACTTCAGCGTGCCGGTCAGCGAGCTGACCGAGGAAGTGTTCGAAGACGGCTTTGGGTTCGACGGGTCGTCGATCCGGGGTTGGAAGAGCATTGAAGCCTCCGACATGCTGGCGATGCCCGATCCGGCCACCGCGTTCATCGATCCGTTCTGCGCCGTGCCCACGCTCAGCCTCACTTGCACCATTGCGGAAACGGGGACCAAGGAAGCCTACACCCGCGATCCGCGCGGGATTGCGCAACGGGGAGAGAAGTATCTGCAATCGACCGGGCTGGCGGACGCTGCGGTATTCGGGCCGGAAGCGGAGTTCTTCATCTTCGACGACGTGCGGTTCTCCCGTGGCACCCATTGACACGCAACAGGACATCCGCACCGAGATGTGCCTGGTGATGGAAGAATTGAGGATCAAGATCGAGCGGCAACATCACGAAGTGGCGACGGCGGGCCAGGCGGAAATTGATTTCCGGTTCGATACGCTGGTCAAGACGGCCGACAACATGATGCTCTACAAGTATGTGATCAAGAACGTGGCCAAGAAGCATGGCAAGACGGCGACGTTCATGCCCAAGCCCTTGTTTGGGGACAACGGCAGCGGGATGCACACGCACCAGAGCTTGTGGAAGAAAGGCAAGCCACTGTTTGCGGGCAAGGAGTACGCGGGCCTGAGCCAGATGGCGCTCCACTACATCGGCGGGATTTTGAAACACGCCAAAGCGCTGTGCGCGATCTGCAGTCCGACGACCAACAGCTACAAGCGGCTGGTGCCCGGGTATGAAGCGCCCGTGAACCTGGCGTACTCAGCGCGCAACCGTAGTGCGGCCATTCGGATACCGACCTTTAGCGAGAGTCCGAAAGCAAAACGGATTGAGTATCGCCCACCCGATCCCTCGGCCAATCCGTATTTGTGTTACACGGCGCTCTTGATGGCGGGACTGGATGGGGTTTTGAACAAGATTGATCCGGGCGAGCCGATGGACAAGAACATGTATGAATTGCCACCGGAGGAACTGGCGCGGGTGCCGCAGATTTGCGGCAGTCTGACCGAAGCGCTGGAACATCTGGAGAAAGACCATGCGTTCTTGTTGAAGGGCGACGTGTTCACGGCAGACTTTTTGGAGATGTGGGTCAGCCACAAGCGCAAGGAACATGACGCGCTGCGCCTGCGCCCCCATCCCTACGAGTTCTTCCTCTATTATGATGTGTAGGAGACAAGGAATCTCAAAACTCTAAAACAAACCGACGGCGCGGATTGTTCGATCCGCGCCGTTTCATTCTTGCCGGGAGGGAGTTTTCTGCGCTGCGGTCTTTCAACACGAACTTTCAAGTTGCGGGGATCACGCCCGCCCCGGGCGTCGTGGGACGCGCCTTCGCGTCCCACATCCGACCCGCCTTGCTCGCGCCCCCGTCGCGGCAGGCGCGTGATCACTTAAAAAAGGTGCCGGAAAATTCCGTACATCAGTTGTTTTCTGCGAAGGCGCGGAAAACAGCGCCCGAGGCTGGCGCGCTCCCTTTTCTACTTCGGAGTTCAACACAATTGGCAGTGCGCATGTGATCCGGATGCAATCACTACGGGAGGACGCGGACGCGATAGAGCCGGTTGCTTGGCGTCAAAGCGTCCAGTTTGCTCGCCGTGTTGCTGAGCGTGGTTACGTCGCCCGGAACGGCGGTCCAGTTCGTGGAACCCACGCCTGCATTGTTTTCCAGCCGATACGTGACGTTGGAAGTTGCCGTCCACGTGAGCAAGGCATTCGAACCAACAAGTTGCGGAGTCAACAGAACCGGCTGCGGGATGGGGAAAACGTCGGTTGCCCGGAGGATCACCGAAGTCGGCGAGTTGCTTAAGAGCATCGTGACGCGGTTTGACGGATAAGAAAAGCTCGTGAACGTGTTGTTGCGTGAGCCGGCAGTCAGAACCGTAAACGTGTCGTTCGTCGCCGGCGTGAAACCAGCGAGGAGATCCACACTCAGCGCGCCATTCAGCGTGACTGTGCCCGCGACCTGTAGCTGGCCGTAGTTCGTGCCCGCCGTCGTGCCACCGAGGGCGCAGTTGAGCAAGGCGCTGGACGAAGAAACGTAGCCGCCGCTCGCCGCGAGGATTCCGCTGCGGATGTCCACCGTGCCGTAGTTGTTGAAGCTCATGCCGCTGGCGACAGCGGTGATGCCGGCGCTGACGGACTTGCGGAACGTGCCGGCGTTGTCCAACCGTCCGTTGGCGATGCCGCCACCAATTCCGGCAGCGTTTTGGACGTGGAACAACGCCCCCGCCCGGTTGGTGATGACCGCGCCGCTGATTACACCAATCAATCCCACGTCGGTCCAAAGTACTGTTCCGCCGTTTTCCAGGGTCCGCGTGTCCAAAATAACGCCGCTCGCGGTGGCAATGTTAAGCGCCGCGCCCGGAAGAATGATAGTTCGCCCGCTGCCGCTCATTCTTCCAATGTTGGCCCAATTCATCGTATTGTTGACCGTCACCGTGCTTGTGCCCGTCAGTGTGCCGCTGCTCAGATTCAACACCGCCGGCGACACCAGGCCGGTGCCGCTGAAGTTGGCCGTGCCACCCGAAATGGTCACCGTGTTGTTCGTGCAGATGGTATTGCCGGTCAGGTTGGACGTGCCGCCGCTGAAGGTGTTGCTCCCGCTGACGTTGACCAATCCCGCCGAGGACAAGGACCCGCCGCTGACAGTAAGCTGCCCTGCGCCCGTGATGCTGGAACTCCCGTCCGCCGTGTGCGCGCCGCCAGACAGCGTGAGCGCGGTGCCGACCGGCACGGTAAAGCTGCCGCTGTGCGTGCCGCCGCCACCGAGGTCGAGTGTGCCGCTCTGAATCTCCACCACGCCAAAATTGTTGAAGCTCATGCCGCTGGCGACAGCGGTGATGCCGGCGCTGACGGATTTGCGGAACGTGCCGACGTTGTCCAATCGGCCATTCGCGATGCCGCCACCGAGTCCAACAGCGTTCTGGGCATGAAACAATGCCCCCACGCGGTTCGTGATGACTGCGCCACTGATCACACCGAAGATTCCCGCGCCGGTCCAGAGAACCGTCCCTCCGTTCTCCAGCGTGCGGGTTTCCAGAATCACTAAGCTCGGAATGGCGGCGTTGACCGTCACGCCCGAGGGGATGATCGTTCGTCCGCTGCCGCTCATCCTTCCTCCCGTCCAGTTCATCGCGGTGTTGACCGTTACCGTGCTGGTGCCAGTCAGTGTCCCGTTGCTAAAATTCAACACCGCCGGCGAGACCAGCCCCGCGCCGCTGAAATTGGCCGTGCCGCCCGAAATGGTCATCGTGTTGTTCGTGCAGATGTAATTGCCGTTTAGATTGGCCGTGCCGCCGCTGAAGGTGTTGCTGCCGCTAACGTTGACCAACCCGGCCAACGTCGCCGTGCCGCCGCTGATCGTGAACTGTCCAGCGCCGATAACGCTCGAACTGGCGCCCGCACTGTGGCCGCCGCCCGACAGGGTGAGCGCCGTGCCGGCTGGCACCGCGAAGCTGCCGCTGTGTGTGCCCCCGCCGCCCAGGTCGAGCGTGCCGGTTTGAATCTCCACCGTGCCGGAGTTGTTGAAGCTCACACCGCTGACGACGGTCGTCGTCCCGCTGTTGGCGGACTTGCGGAATGTGCCGGCGTTGTCAAAGCGGCCGCCGGTGCCTCCGGAACTGAGAAAAGCGGCGCTCTGGACGTGGAACAACGCCCCCGCCCGGTTGGTGATGACCGCGCCCGAATTCAGACCGATGTTTCCGGCACCGGTCCACAGCACCGTCCCGCCGTTTTCGAGAGTTCGTGAGTTCAAAAACCCCAGGCTCGGAAGGGCGGCATTGAGCGCCACGCCTGCCCGAATAATCGTCCGCCCGCTGCCGCTCATCGTTCCCCCCGTCCAATTAATCGCGGTGGCGATCGTTACGGTGCCACTGCCGTCGAGCGTGCCGTTAATCAAGTCCAGATTCTCGACGGCGAGATTCGCGTTAGCGGTGACGACCGAGCTGAGGTTGATTCGGTAAAGTCCGGCACCGTTAAGTTGCGCGCCTGGGTTCAACGTGAACGTGCCGCCGGTCCATTCCACCAGAGCGGTGGCCGGCGCGTTGAAGGTGCCGCCGCCCGCGCCGCACGCCGTCAGACGGTTCGTGGTTCCGGGCGAGAGAGTAACCGTGCCGTTGTTGTTGAAGCTCCCGTTGCAGAGCAGCGTGTCCGCCTCAATCTCCACCGTGCCGGTGTTGTTGAAGTTCAGACCGCTGTTAATGGACAGAGGCCTGGTGCCGGCGGCCTTGCGAAAGTCGCCGGCGTTGTCAAACCGTCCAGCCGCGATGCCGCCGCCGAGTGAGGCGTCAGTCACGTTTTCGGCGCGAAACAACGCTCCTCCGCGGTTGGTGATGACGGCGCCGCCGATCACACCGAGAAATCCACCGCCGCTCCACAGAATCGTCCCGCCGTTCTCCAGGGTGCGGGTGTTCAATGTGACTCCGCCTGCAAGATTGAGGGTGGCATTCGTCTCCAGGATCGTCCGTCCGCTTCCGCTCATGGTTCCGGCGGTCCAGAAGAGATTTCCTCGGACCGTCAGTGTTCCGCTCCCGGTCAGGGTCGTGAAGGTGGATCCCAGAGTGACATCGGCGCAATCAGCGGGAGTGCTCAGCGTGACGGTGACGCCGCTGGTGATGAGCGCGATGTCATTCAAGCCGGGCGCGAGATTGGGCGTCCAGTTCGTGGCCGTCTCCCAATCGCCGCTGGCCGGACTCGTCCAGGTGAAAACGATGGGAGTGAAACGGGCGTGCACCGTCTTGTCGTTTGTCATCACCACGCTGACCGGGTTGCTGCGCGAGACGATGTCCCCGAGCCAGGCATGAAAGAGTTCGTTGGAGGAGGCGGTGGCCGTCAGCATGACCGTTTCGCCTTTGTTATAGCTGGGCTGGTCCGGGTTCTTGATCACCGCGCCGCCTTCGCGAATCACCAGCAGGCGATAACGGGCGGAGTTTGGATCGGTCGGGTCGGTGCCGTCGAGAAACTCGCGGAGATTTGAAAGGCCGTCGTGGTCGAAATCACTCGTGGCGTTCTGATTCAGGTTGCCGAAATAGGTCAACTCCCAGGAATCGCCCAGTCCATCGCCGTCGTTATCAATCCAGAGCATCGCGGGCGCGCTGGTCACGCTGCCGGAGGGATTCGTGAGCACGACTTGGTACTGGCCCTCATTGTTCGTGCTCACGTTGTCGAGCAACAAGGAATTTCCGTTCTCGCCGCCGAGGTTGGCGCCGTTGAAGCGCCATTGGTAGGAGAGCGCCCGCGGATCGGCCACCACGACGGAGAACGCCGCCGATTCGTTCGTCGCGGGAGTCTGGTTCTGTGGCTGGCCGGTGATTTGTGGCGGGAAGATGGTGTCGGCCATCTGCACGGTGAGATTTCCATTGGGGTCGAAAAGGAATTGGGAGTTCTGGGCGTGGGCGAAAGTGGCGAGCAGGAGAACAGTGACCGCCAATTGTGCCTCAACGCAAAGGCGCAAAGGCGCAGCGCGGCCGAGCCGCAACCAAAGGAGCGCGGACAGCTTTGTCCGCGTGTTTCTTCCTCCACGGTTGTTTCGCGCGGACAAGGCTGTCCGCGCTCCGGGAAAATCTTCGCAGGACGCGACGAAGTTGGGAGATAGCACTGCAAAGACGCGGAGCGGAACGGAAGGAAAACGAAACGCCGTGTTCAAGAGTGAACTTACCAAACGGTGGCGCATGACACTCCGGGCGAAGCTTCCTAAAATCCTTGCGTCTTTGCGTCTTTGCGTCTTTGCGTTCAAGCGCCACCGCAGGGCTGACACCGCTTTGGCTGGTTCGGTGTTCGATGTTCGAGGTTGGATGTTCGATGTTTCCTCCTCCCGAAAGCGGTGTGTGCCCTCACCCCTCACCCACCGCGCTCCAAAACCTGGCGGACTTTCGGACGGTTCAGGGAAGGACGGCGGCATTGGTTTGGGCGGACGCCCACAGTCGTGACTGATGCAGGCCGGGGCGGCCCGCGCTCCGACAAACAACTTCCCAGCCCAAGCGCGCGCTTTGGAGGGCTTCGGAAGGAAATGAAACGCAATGAAGTTCATTGGCAGAAGTCACCTACAAATTTGATTTCGCGGCTGGCCGATGATTTGGGGCGGCGCGGTGGTGCCAGCCATCTGCGCGGTGAGATTGCCAATGTGGCGAGCAGGAAGATCACAGCCGCCACGCAGGATCCGCGGACGCATCGTAGCGCAGGTTTCCAAACCTGTTGTATCGCCGATTTCCAAATCGGCGCGCAAGCCGTCTTTGTAAGGCCAGCGGGTTTGAAAACCCGCGGCACGGCAGACTTGGAACTGTGCTCCGAGGTTTCCATTTGCGACAAACACGGCCATGCTAAAGAAGTCCACGGTTCCTTCACGGCGCGACTGGAACCGAGGCGTCGGCCGTTTTAACGTTTTTTGCATAGTTTATGACAGAGTGGGCGACTAAAACCCGAAAATCGCAGCGAGTAATTGCCGAAAATCCGTGGCTGAGCTGCCAAAGTATGTAGCGAGTGGCACAGCGATTTCGTCCAAAGCGATTTCGATGTCATACACGATCTCTGGCGAGGCAGGATAAGGAATCATGTAAACTTGCTGACCAGCCCTGTTGACAAATTCGACACCGTAATTGAGCACCCGATCCGTCGCAGGCAAGTCAGACTCTATTGTCTGGATGTAGTTTTGCCACTGCGTCCGCGCCTCAGGGAGTCTCTCAATAACAGCCTGAAGGCGGCCCGCCACGGCGGGAAGTTCGACTTCACAGGTTACTACAATAGCCTCGCCAGCCGCCGCTAGTTCTTCCCCGTGTTCTGCACCTTGTTCCGCAACTATGCCGGCCGCCGCACACGCTTTCGGTTGACGCGAACAAGTGCAATCCACTGTCGTTAGGCATAACCCTTCGGGGTCAATGCGGTTGACCGGTTCGTTGCCTACGTAAGCATACAAGTTCGGTCCCTGTGACAGTTCCGCACCTCGGAGCGGATCGCGAGAGAGCCAGCGTCCGAGTCCCGAATCGTAAGCCCGATAGTGGGTCAATGAAAGATTGGCCTCGGCGGACTGGAACATACCGGCAAAGCTGAAGTCAGTATCCATGTCGCCCGTCAGCTTGGTTCGGCGGCCATACGGATCATACGCGTAACGCGCCCGCACGTTACCGCTCGTGTCGGTGAGTTCGCGGATGGAACCGAGATGATCGCGCGTGTAGAAGAACCTGCCGCTAGCCGGGCCGGTTTCCACCTTCACGCCTTGCGGGAAGAACCGCTTCGTCACCACGCCGGACGCATCGCGTTCCTCGCAAATCCGCCCACCACACCATACAAATCGTCGGCGCGAGACTTCGGACCCGTTCAGGAGTTGTCGAATTGCCACCATTCGACTGAGGCCGTCGTACGTGAACTCGGTCCGCTGGTTTCCAACGTTGACGGCGACGAGGCGATCCACAGCATCCCATTCGTTGGTGCGCGTGGCGCCGGGCGCGGTCGTGGTCCTGATCTCGTTCAGGCCGTTGTAAGTGGCGGTGTAATTTGACGCGCCGACTTGCTCGGTCAGGCGATTGCCGGCGGGGTCATAGGCATAGGCAAACGTGTTGACGAGGTTGCCGGCGTTGGTGACGGTGGCCGAGAGCAATTGATTCGCGGCGTCGTAGCCGAAGGCGAGAAGGTTCGGCGATTGTGTGCCGGCTTGTTGAGACCACGTCGTGATGCGACCCTTGGGAACATCGCGGCCATAAAGGAACTCGGAAATCGGCGTCGCCCCCGCCGTGTGCGTAATCCGCTGGAGCATCAGGTCCTGGAGGTTGTTTCCGTAACTCCGTTCTGTAGTCTGGCCGTTGGGAAATGATTTGGAGACGAGGCGGCGTGAACTTCCGTCGTAGGCGTAAGCAAAAACCCCTAGGGCGTTAGTTACGCCGACCAGTCGCCATGCCGCATCAAAAATCATCGCCGAATCCACGCCGTTGATGGCACGGTGAACAGGCCGGCCTAGTTCATCATAGCTGTAGGTAACAGTGTCATTGAGCAGCGGGCCATCCACGCTCGCCAGCGCTCCGGCGCCCAAAGTCGGAGTGCCGGTGATCGGGTTGTACGAGTACCGCGTGGTCCCGGTGCCGTCGGTCATGGAAACGACCCGCTCATAATCAGGATCGTACTGCAAACTGACGCCGGGCGTCGGAATGATTGCGCTGCCATACGCGATGGACTTGAGCGTGTTGTCCCGATTGTAAGCGAACTGGGTGACCTGCTGTTTTTCATCAATCGCCAGACGCAGACGGCTGGTGGTGTTCTCATATTGGTACGTGGCTTGGGAACCGTCCGCGTACTGTTTGCTGGTGGGCCGCCCTTGCACGTCGGTGAGCCAAGACGTGGTGCGGCCCATGGGGTCGGTCAGGCTCTTGATTTGTCCGCAGCGGCACCAATCAAAGCGCGTCACGCGGCCCAACGGGTCCAACGGGTCCGTTCGCTTCTTCACTTGCCCCACGTTGTCGTACTCGAAGAAGGTCTGCCGCCCGGCGCGGTCCCGGAAGGTGACCATATCCAATCGGTTGTAAGTAAACTGCTCGAACGTGGAATCGGGGTGCGTGATTCTGGTGACCCGATCCATGACGTCGTAATCAAACGTCAGCCTGTAGCCGCTCACGCTGGTCAGGGTGCGGATTCGGCTGAACACATCAAACTGGGCCGTGACCGTGTCGTTGGTTCCCGGCAGCGGCCCGTCCACGGCGAAGAGATGGCCATCCGCGTCGTAGGTATAAGTGGTCGTTTCGCCTTTGGCATCAGTGGCGGTCAGCCGTTGGCCGCGGGCGTTGTACGTGAAGGTGTTGGTCTGGCCGGCGGCGTCAACCGTGGTGAGGGGCCGGTGCTGCGCGTTGTAGGTCGCGCGGAACAGCAACTCGTTGTTGACGGCGCGAGTCTGGCGGACTTCCAACAGATCAATGCCGTTTGTCGCGTACACGAAACTGAACGCGCGCCCGAGGGGATCCACCGAATTGATCAGGTGGCCAAACTGATTGTAGGCCTGGGTCTGAAGCTGGGTTTGTCCATCGTCGAGCACGCGTCCGATGTGAGTTGGCTGGTCACTTGAACCGACGATTCCATTGAAGCTGCCTGCATAAGTGTACCAGACGCGGCCCTCCAGCGGTTCCTTGGTGCTCTCGAGAATTCCCGACGTCACGTTCAGGTCCGCCGAGTGCAGCCAGTGGTAGATTTTCGCCTTGGTATAATCGCCCTGGCTGCTCGCGTTGGCCGTCCGGCTCCAGTAATACGTGTTGCGCGCGTAAAGAAACCGGTTGTAGAGGCCCGTCATCCCCACTGGAACCGAGGCGATGGGATCGGAAGCGGGGATGGTGTTGGTGGACCGTGAGTACTCCACGCGATCCGCACTGCCGTCCGGGTACTGGGTTTCCGCAATACGGGTTGCGTTCGTTTCCGTCGGGCCCGATGTAATGAAGCTAGTAATGCCGTAGGGGGTGACCATGATTTCGATGATGTCGCTGAAGAGCGTGATGGACGTGTTGTTCGAGCACGAGGTACCCGCTTGCATATAATCGAACTGAGACTGGAGACCGAGGACGTCGGTGATTTTGACCAGGAACTCAGTGTGGAAAAAGCTTGGAAAGTTTGTGCACTCCGGGTTAGGCATCGGCAAAGGAACCGCCAACCGGTCATACTCGAAGGTGGCGAAGCGTCCAAATGGATCGGTCACTTTGGTGATCAGGTTGGGATTCGTCGGATGCTGGTATGAAATCGTCGTCACCTGGCCGATGGCGTCGGTGAGAGCAACCAGTCGCCCCTGGTCGTACGTGAGCGTGACGGCGTTGCCGGAGGAGTCCACCACTTGCCTGAGGGCAAGTCCAAGCGCGCCGATATCCGGGCCGAAGATTTTTTTCGAGCCGTCGGGCCAGACCATTTCGTACGTGTTCGTGCTGGTGCGCTTGAGCAGGGTTTGGTCGTACTGATTGGGAGCGTAGCTCTGCGTGCTCGTGTCGAAACCGGTGAAGATGCGCGCGCCGCCGCCGCCGACGAAATAGGTGGCGGTTGCCGAATTAGCCACAAGCGCCTCGTTCCAATCGTGCGTCCACTTCGGGCCGAACATAGAGGCAACGGCGCTGGCCGGTTGAAGGTAGTCCCGGTGATTGTAGCGGACGGTGAACCGGACGGGCGGACCAACCGGCGGCGTGTAACCCACCGGTGTGTCCCTGACCTGCAAATTGGCGAGCATGAGATGCACGCTGGAAACGGCCATGCCTGTGGCAAAGGGGAGTCGACAACTTCCCGTTTGAAGATCATTCAGCGCATAAATGTTGGGATCGCTGAGGCTCGGGTCGCCCTTGCCCCAGACCGACTGGCCTTCCTGGGCGTCAACGCTCCGCCAGCCACGCGGCAAGTCTCCCGGTGGGATTAGAAAATAGCCGCTCGTCTCGGCTTCAAGTGCCTGCCTTGTCGCCCAGACCGTGGTCGCGAAGGTTGGGTCCTCCACCAAATACCGGTCGCCCTCCTGCCGCACGATCGCCGCGTAATGGCCGACCTTCCAATGCACGACGGAGGGAACGGGAAAAAAGTTAGCGAGTTTGTGAGTTAGTGATTTAGTGAGTGAATTCACTGATTCAGACTTCACTGATTCACTGACTGTCCTGAACGCCATCTGGTAATTCAGCCCAACTTTCTTCGAGAGTTCGGCCACCTGCGGCAGCGAGAAACCTTTCTGGGTCGAGGCCGACTTGAAAATTTCCATTTCGACTGGCGCTTGCGGGTCGAGCGAACGTTTGATGGACTGCAACGCCAGCGGCCCGCAACGGAAAGAAACCTCGGGCTCATTTTGCATACTCCAGAGCGCATCCCGCGCGATGTTGATTCGCTCGGTCGCCCCGCCAATGAACCCGCGCTTCTCGACCGATTTCAGCAGCGCCGCCAATTCGTTCATCCGACCAAGCCGGGAATAGAGGCCGGCCAGTTCACACACGGCCCGGTCCGCGAGGAATTTGCCCCGGGCATCCGTGGCCTTCTGCCCCAGCGACCACGCCTCTTGCCACGCCTCCAGTGCCAGCGAGTAATGAGCGGTGTTGTAGTATTCCAAGCCCAAGTCCGTGAGCAGCGCCGCCCGCCACGGAGACCTGGGATGCTTTTCCAAAAACCCCGTAAGGCTGGCGAAGTCATCCGGCCCGCTGCGCTTCGCGTAACCAAGCAGCGCGGCGGCCAAAGCAGTGTTTTCCTCGGCACTCGGCTCGCCGCCAATCGGAACCAGCGGCTCCTCAAACAACCGGGCGCGGAAAAGCTCCTGTGTCGTCGGGGTCGAAGAGAAAGCGAGCGAGGCTTGGGGCGGCTCTACCTTCGGCACGGTCTTGTTCACGACAACCCGGCCTGGCGCTTCGGCGCAAACGCCGCCCAGCCGAAGACAAAAGAACATCGTGATGGTGGCAGCGGACAGTCCGTATCGAACGAATTTCCCAAGACCCGCGAATAGCCTTTCCATATGAGAAGTTTTTTGTGTCGGAATTCGCATTATTTGTTCTCTAATTCACAAGTTTGGTCAAGTCTTTATTGAATCCAATCACGCGACTTCTTGCGCACTTCCGAGCGGTCTGGCAGCGCCGTTGATGAGTTTCCCAAGATTGACCTTTGAAGTTAAAACGTCGCTGTCTATAACCAGCGCGTGTCCGACGCCGAAGTCACCCCGATAAATGCGGCGACGCGCTACTGCGCGGTGTTCGGTCATCCCGTCAAACATTCCGCTTCGCCAGCGATGCAGAATGCCGGCATTGCCGCGCTGGGTTTGAACTGGCGTTACCTCGCGTTTGAAGTTTCTCCTGACGATTTGCGCGCGGCCTTGGACGGCGCGAAGGCGATGCGCTTTATCGGCGTGAATCTCACGGTGCCGCACAAGCTGCTGGCGGTGGACATGGTGGATGCGCTCGATGAGTCCGCCCAGGTTTGGGGCGCGGTGAATACGATCCGGTTCGAAGGTCGTGATGATCGCGGCGAATGGCGGCCCTTGGACCAGTTCGAAATCGTGCCGGGCGAAACCCGTTCCCACGGATTCAACACGGATGCCGACGCCATCACGCAAGCGCTGCGCGAGGATTTGGAACTGGAAACTCGCGGCGCAAAAGTATTGGTGCTGGGCGCGGGCGGGGCCGGGCGGGCCGCTGCCCTGAAGCTGGCCGCGGACGGCGCCGTCGAACTCTGGCTCGTCAACCGCACCCAAGCGAAGGCGGAAGCCGTTGCCGCCGAGATCCGCCAACGGCATCCCGGTGTGCGCGTCAACGTCGGTTATCCGAAAGCAGACATTGATCTGGTGCTGAACGCCACTTCGCTCGGTTTGAAAAGCGACGACGCATCGCCGTTGGACGGAAAAGAACTTTCCCTCCGTGAGGCCCGCGCGGTTTACGACATGATTTATCGTCCGGCAGAGACGCCGCTGCTGAAATCGGCCAAGGCTGCGGGTTGTCGCACCGCCAACGGGTTGGGCATGTTGTTGTATCAAGGCGCGAAGGCGCTGGAATTGTGGAGTGGCCGGCCCGCTCCCGTGCCAATCATGCGCCGCGCGCTGGAGGGGAATGTTTATGGGCATTGAACCCATCTTTGATTCCCGGAACTGGGCCGCGGTGCCATTCCATTTCTGGTCGCTGCTGTTTTTTGTCCTCGGCTGCATGTGGGGGAGTTTCTTGAATGTTTGCATTTACCGGATGCCGCTGGGCCAGAGCGTCGTTACCCCGCCGTCACATTGTCCGCATTGCAACCACTCGATTCCCTGGTATCTGAACATTCCGCTGGTTACCTGGTTGTATTTGCGAGGTAAGTGCAAGAACTGCGGCGCGCCAATTTCAGTGCGGTATTTTCTGGTGGAGTTGTTGACGGGTATCACGTTTTTGGGGTGCTGGCTGATGTTTGGCGACCGGTCAGCGCTGCTGGCTTTGATTTATTGCCTGCTTCTCGCGGGTTTGATTGTGGCCACGTTCATTGACTTCGAGCACTTCATCATTCCGGATGAGATCACCATCGGCGGAATCGTGGTGGGGATTCTTTGTTCGTTTGCGGTGCCGATGTTGCACGGCGCCCAGTCGCCGGCGGCGTCGATGAAGGAAAGTTTCTTGGGCGCGCTTGTGGGTGGTGGACTGATTTATGGTATTTTGCGCGGAGGAAAGATTCTCTTCGGCAAGCTCAACCTCGACCTTGATCCCTGCTCGCGCGTGGTTTTCACCGAAACTGCCCTGCTCGTACCGCCCAAACGTCTCCTGTGGGAACAACTCCTCCAACGCACATCCGGCTGCTTCGCCTTTCATGCAGAGAAAGTCGAATTGGCCGATCGCTGCCTTCGGGACATCGTCGTCGGCATCTCACACGAAAAGGTTTTCCTCGGCGACGATACCCTCGACCGCGCCGCCACGCCGCACCTCGAAGCCGTCGTGGACCGCTACTTGTCGCCTCACGAGACCGCACGCCTGGCTGGCGTGCGCGTGACTCCCTTGCAACTGTTCGCCGACTGGATACGGTCGCTGTTTGATCTGCTAAGAGGACGGCGCAAGACACACCTTCCACCCGGCGCCCACCTAGTGTTCGATTCTGCCGACGCTTGGTTCTGCCCCGATCAAATTCCATTCGAAGACCTGTTCTATCGCAAGTCTGACGCCATCCGCTGCGAGGCTAGGCTGGTCAAAACCCAGTTCGACGTTTGGAGCGACGTGACTTTGCGCTTGTCGCCGGCCGAGTTGAAAATCGGCGAGTCCTCCTACAATCCCGAGACTGTGCCGCACATGGAAGTTGTCACCGACAAAATGACCCTGCCACGTGAAGCGATGGGCTTGGGCGACGTGAAATTCATGGCGGCGATCGGCGCGTTCCTCGGTTGGCAGGCGGTAGTTTTTTCGCTGATGGCGAGTTCACTCCTTGGGGCGGTCGTGGGAGTGACGTTGATTGCGCTCAAGAGGGGAGCCTTGGGCAGCCGCCTGCCGTATGGACCCTACATCGCCGTCGCGGCAGCACTGTGGATTTTCCTGCCGGCTTACCTGCAGGAAGCCTGGATTTGGAATTTGCGGATGGCGGGCTATCTACTTTTCAGAATTCCGTTGCCGGAGTCGTCACCGCATGGAATGTAAAATCGTTTCAACTCGAACTTTTGACGGCTCTGAACCAACCGCGTCAGCCGGTTTCGCTACACTGCGTCCTTCATCCCGGTGGGGCGAGGGAAGTGCGGCGTCGGCTCGCCGGGAAACGTTGACTCGCTTCAAATTAACATCCACATTTTTCGCGTCATTTTCTCAGACCCATTCGGCAGACATTTTTCCCGCTGCGTATCCCGGCTTGAGACGACAGCATTCGACTCTTGGTAACAAAGTCCGGTCGAACGGGTGAACAGGCTGTGGGTGCAGCGCGCATCGGATTTGCGGTGGATCGCAACCAAACCCGCAAGCGAGTATCCCGGACACGGGGTTGCGTGCATAGTTCATCCAGCCGTCTTTCAAGGGCTTGAGAAAAGCCGCCGAGCGCAACTTGGTTGAGAGGTAGTCGTCGCCTACCAACTCACCCGTGGCGGCGTCGAGTTTCTGAGTAATCAACGTCTGGCCGGTCAAAAGCAGTTGCACATGTTTTCGGTCGAAGCAAAGATAGGATGCTTGGAAATGAAAAGTACCGACGGCCAAGAGCACGGGATAACCGAGGTTCGAACACTGTCGCGTCTTTTCCTTTGATGCGTGGAAGATCGCATCATTCAGCGGCCCGATCCCCGAAAAGTTGGTTAGGTGCGTTAAACCAGTTTGCTCTGCTGTCTTCTCCATCGAAACGCAAGTGACCTCGACGAAGAATAACTTGTCTCCTTGCGAGCAGCGAAGATCTGGCGATTGTCTTTTTCCGTCCAGTGTCTCGTTCGGTTCGGCGTGGTTCCCGTTTTCTTCGAGAAGACGCCGCACCGCTGCCACGCACATAGCGGCTTCAGGATTATGCTTCTTCAGTTTTTCCCAGTTGCAGCCGAATTGCGGGTTGAATTGACCCAACCACGAACGATGCTCGCCAATGAGCTTGGGATCAGGTATGAATGTCATTGGCCTCTTGTCAGGTCTTGAAGGCGCTGCCGGGCAAGCGCGATCAATTTCACATCATCTGCAGGTGACAATTGGACAAACTTCCGATAACTACTGATCGCTTCTTCCCCCCGACCAACGGCATCCAACGCGGCACCCATGCCCATCCAACCCTTCGCGTTAAGCGGGTCAATCGCCAAGGCCTTGTCGTAGCAGCCGATCGCCTCTCCGTGGCGACCGAGTACACAGAGCGCGATGCCCTTGTTGTACCATGCGTTCGCGTTTCGTGGTTCAGTCGCCAGCGCCTTGTCGCAGCATTGAATACCCTCTTCGTAGCGACGGAGTGCAAAGAGCGTGTTGCCTTTGTTGTACCAGGCGGCCGCGCAGCGTGAGTCAATTGCCAGCGCCTTGTCGAAGCATCCGATTGCCTCCGTGTGCCGACCGAGGCCATCAAGCGCGCCCCCCTTGTTAATCCAAGCGGGAGCGGAGTATGGGTCAATGGCCAGGGCCTTGTCGTGGCAGTAGATCGCTTCTTCGTGCTGCCCAAGGTCATTGAGAGCGTTACCTTTGGTGTACCAGGCAGGTGCGAAGAGAGGATCCATCTCAAGTGCCTTGTCATAGCAGCCGATCGCCTCATTGTGCCGACAAAGGGCACGGAGAACGTTGCCCTTATTGACCCAAGTCCCACCATGACGCCGGTCAATCGCCAGCGCTTTGTCGTAGCAGGCGATCGCTTCTTCGTGTCGCCTTAAGGCATGGAGGCCGTTGCCCTTGTTGTCCCATACGCGCGCGTTTCGCGGGTCAGTCGCCAGCGCCTTGTCGAAACACCCATTAGCCTCCTCGTGCCGACCGAGAGCACAAAGCACGTTGCCCATGTTGTTCCAAGCGGAAGCGTCTCGCGAGTCGATTGCCAGCGCTTTGTCGAAGCACCCAATCGCCTCCTCGTGCTGACCGAGGGCTTCGAGGACCCCGCCCTTGTTAACCCAAACTTTGGCGTTTTGCGAGTCAATCGCCAACGCCTTATCGAAACACTCAATCGCTTCATCGTATCGGCCAAGGGCATCAAGGGCACCGCCTTTGTTGTTCCAGGAAATTACCGTCCACTCTTCCAGCTTCGGGATCTCGAGCTTCTTTCCAGTCCTACGCTCCCAAATCGGCTCCAGCACATCGCGCAATTCTTCAAAACTGCCGTAGCGCTCCGAGGGCTTGGGTTGTAGGCATCGCTCGATCACTGACTCCAAAGAACCTCCCACCCGCGTCACACAATTCGCCATTTGCTGCTCGTAGATCCCTAGCAAATAGCCTCCCATATCACCGCGGTAGGCCACCAGAAACGGTGGCACCCGACTCCCGGCAGCCATCTGCCACAACACCAAGCCGAGGCTATAAATGTCGCTCCTTCTGTCCGACGAGTCTCCACGTAACACCTCGGGCGGAATATATCCGGGCGTTCCGCACAGCTTCCTACCATGTGTCTCGATCAGGCTAAACCCGAAGCTTAAGTCGCTACCAAGCGCGGCCAGCATTGCACAGTGCCCGTTTCGCAGGCGCCAAGCCGCTTCCGCAGCCGACGCTAATCCAAAATCGCTAATCTTCAGGATTCCATCGCGGGTGATAAGAATGTTCGCGGGTTTAATGTCGCGGTGACATTCAATCCCACGCGAATTCGCGTGTTCCATGCCCATGCAAAACTCGATCCCCCACTTCAGAATCTGGTTCGTATCTAGCCGTCCGTCTGCATGAGCAAGGTGGTCAGCTAGGCTCACCCGACCTTCGGCATCGGGGGCGATGTAGTCCATCGACACAAACAACCGACCAAACGCCTCTTCGACCCAGCGTGCGGCCAGAATGAATGGATGTTCCTCCAGATTCACCCATAAAAGGGCTTCCTTTTTGAATGCCTCGCGAGCGGTTGGATTAGCGAGCAATTCGTCACGGAAGGTTTTCAAGGCGCACACCTCGTGTGTATCACGGCAATACACGAGGAGAACGACGCCGAAGCCACCTTTCCCCAAAGTGCCAAGAACCTCAAACTTGCCCCCAATCACATCGCCCTTCGTGTAAAGTTCCGGTTCTTGCCGTTGAGGCTCGTTGCTCGATGCCGCATTAACGAGTTGATCACTTTCACGCGGTTCTAGGTTCTTGCCAAAGAGTTTGCCGAAGAAGCTTTTCATGCCAGCAACACGTTTAGCATTGTTTTGCGTCGAGCGTCAAAACAGTGACTGCGTTTTTCTGTGGTTCATGGCAGCGAAGTCGTTTTTATCGACACCAAAATCAGTTCACCCACACTGCGCTTTATGCCTTAAGGCGTGATCCACGAGCACAAGGGCGGTCATGGCTTCGACCATCGGGACGGCGCGCGGGAGAACACAAGGATCATGACGACCGCGGGCTTTGATTTTTGTGTTTTGAAATTTTTCATCCACTGTTTCCTGTTCATGCATGACGGTAGCGGTCGGTTTGAAGGCCACACGAAAGTAGATCGTCTGCCCGTTGGAGATGCCGCCTTGAATGCCGCCGGAGCGGTTGCTGGTCGTAACGGCTTTGCCCGCTTTGGCGCGGAACGGATCATTGTGCTCGGTGCCAGTCAGCAAGATGCCTTCGAAACCTGAACCGATGTCGAAACCTTTTGACGCCGGCAGACTCAACATACCTTTGCCGAGGTCGGCTTCGAGTCGATCAAAGACCGGCTCGCCCCAACCGGGCGGCACGCCGCGCGCCACTCCTTCAACAATGCCGCCGACGCTGTCGCCGTCCTTGCGCATCTTTTCAATGAGCCGAATCATCTTCTCCGCGGTTGGCTGATCCGGACAACGAACGATGCTGGCTTCGATCTCGTCGGCTTTCACGGTTTCAGGGTTCACCTCAGCAATGAGGCGTTGGACTTGTTTGACGTAGGCGAGGATTTCGACGCCGTAGCGCTCGCGCAGAATTTTTTTTGCGATGGCCCCGGCAGCAACGCGGCCGATGGTTTCGCGGGCGCTGGTGCGTCCGCCGCCCGGCCAGGCCCGGATGCCGAATTTGGCGAAGTAAGTGTAGTCCGCGTGTGAGGGGCGGAACTTGGTGGCCATTTCTTCGTAGGCTTCGGGACGCGCATCCTCATTTCGCACCATCATACTGATCGGTGTGCCGAGGGTCTTACCCTCGAAAGTGCCGGAGAGGATTTGCACGGTGTCGGATTCTTTGCGCGGCGAAACGATTTTTGATTGACCGGGCCGGCGGCGATTCAAGTCCGGCTGGATATCGGCTTCGTTCAGTTCGAGACGCGGCGGGCAACCATCCACGACGACGCCCACACCGCCGCCGTGCGATTCGCCCCAGGTCGTGATGCGGAAAAGCTGACCGAACGTGTTCGCCATGCGGAGAGAGTGGAGCAAAAAGCTGGCCGGGTCAAACCTGTCGTGGCGCGGCAATTCGCCGTGGGCGCAACTATGACCCTACCACGGGCCACGAAGAACACCCTGAAGGGTGGACACCGAACTGTCGCGGCCTTGCTTGGTGTCCACCCTTTAGGGTGTTGCAGCGGCACCAAGCGAATGTGGCTGTGTGAAGATTCTCCAATTCGCCGTCCAGCCGGAAGCCGACGCTACGGAACCAGGGAGACGCGGTAAAAGCGCTGTGTCTCCGGGTCAATGATGTCGAGCTTGGTGGCGGTGTCACTGATGGCCGTGACGTCGCCGCTAAGATCATTCCACGTGAGATCGTCGAGGTTGGTCTTATATTGCACGCGGTAGGTTTTTCCGGCGATGGCAGTCCAGGTGAGCGTGACGCTGTCGTTGGTTCTGGAAATACTGACGAGCGGACGAGTTACAACGGTGACCGTGAATGATTTCGCATCGCTCAACGGGGGCGTGCCATCGTCTGTGACCACGACCGTGATGATGTTGGTGGCTGGGCTTTGATCATCGGTCGGTGTCCAAGTGAACAAACCGTTCGTTGGATTCATCGTGGCGCCGTTTGGTGCGTTGGTGAGACTGAATGTGAGTGTCTCTTGGGGGAGGTCCACGTCGGTGGCGGTGTTGGTGATGGTCAGGGTGCTCTGCGCGTGCATGATCTGGTCGGGGATGGGTGTCAACACCGGCGCATTATTCACGGGAGTGACGGTGATGGTGAAAGTCTGGGCGGGACTGGTGTCGCTGCCGCCATTGTTCGTGCCGCCATTGTCATGGAGTTGAACGGTCAAGGTGGCGGTGCCGTTGGCGTTTGTGGCTGGGGCGAAGGTGAGTGTGCCGTTGGAGGCGATGGATGGCTGCGTCGAAAACAATGCGGGGGAATCGTTCGTCACCACGAAATCCAATATCTGACTGGATTCATCCGGTGGACCGGCGCTGATCGCTGTAGCCCAACCTGTGACGGTTTGCGCTCCAGAATCTTCCGGAACGGATTGATCAGCGCCTTTGACGAAGCTCGGTGCGTCATTTACCGGAATGACGGTAAGAGCAAAATTGTCGCTGGCAGTGCCGCCGTTGGTGTCGGTGACTGTGATTGTGATGGTCGCCGTTCCGTTTTGATCGGGCGCGGGAGTGATGGTGACGGTTCGGTTGGAGCCGGCTCCGCCAAAAACGATGTTTGTGCCTGGCACAAGGTTGGTGTTTGAAGAACTGGCGGAGAGAGTCAAGCTGACGGCCGGAGTCTCCGTATCGCTGACCGTGAATGCAATTAGGCTCGTGGGTATGTCTTCCAATGTGGATTGGTTGGTGATGCTGGAAATAACCGGAGGTGTGTTGTTGCTGCTGAGTATCGTCAGTATGCCGGTGGAACTCGTGGCGCTTTGTCCATCAGGGTTTGTGACCGTAATTGTTCGCGCGCCAATGGGCGCGGCTGGAGAAACACTGAGGTTAAGAGTGACATTGGTCGGATTGTTAAAGGTGACCGAAGCGACCGTGATACCACCACCGTTGACGATGGCTGAAAGACGGTTGGAAAATCCATTGCCGGGATCGTAAAACCCGGATCCACTCACCGAATTTCCAGTTACGGCGACACTGATGTTTGATGAACCGGCGGAGAGAGAGGGGGGATTACAACTGGCGGGTGTCGCTGGCGGAGGCGCGAGGAGCTTGACGACTTGAACAGCGTAAGAATTCTGAGCGTTGCAGAATTCCTGGATGGTCCACATCGTCATGTCGTCGGCCGGATCAAGGCTCGTGTAGGAATAATCACCCCAACGGCGGCCGCTCGAGCCACCCGGATCGCTGGGCGGGTTATAGTCGCTTGCGCTGGCCGTATAGAGTACGGGAGTTTGCGTGGTTCCGAGCGGGTCTCCGGCAAGTCGGCCCACGGTGCCTGCGTTGATACGCTCGTTGGCACCGGCGAGGCTGAAGCCCATCGCGGCGTGTCCCTGACCCGAAACCATGACGGTGCCCATCCAGTAATTGCGCTGGTCCGTGGTATTGCCGGCGGAAGGTTGGAAGACGGTTCCCGACTGCAACAGACTGGGCGTCTGTCCGGTGGCTATCCCCTGCAATTCATACCAACGGACGGCCATTCTGGTGTCGGTGCCGCTGGAAGCACCTGTATTGTCCACGGCGATGTTTTCGGAAGTCCACAATCTGCCATTGCGAAAGTGCGCCGCGAGAAGTCGATAATCCAGGCCGTCGAGGTAGCCGGCCGTCCCGCCTGTGTTACCCAGATGCGGGACGTTGATGGTGGCGCCGTTCAGAGGGATGGTGATGTCGATGTTATCGGAGATCAATGGCGTGCCACCGGGATCGCTGACGCGGCGCAACTCCAGCAATCCATAGAAGCGGCTGTTGACACCGATGAAGTAACCTTCGGTCGCGGCGGGATCGTAGTTGTCAACGCCTTGAGGCGTGAACGGCCCGCCGCTGTTGCCGTGCGGAATCAGATCGCGGAACGCCGTCACGACAATCGGGCCGGCGCCCAGAACGGAGCTTTTTCTCACGACAAACGCAGTCGTGTTGGCGAATGACGATCTCAATCCGCGCGAGCCAAACAGGTTCACGCCGATATAAAGCGCGTTGGCATCGACGCCGAGCGTCGGGTAATCCGCAAATTCGCCCGTGTCCCCGGCCGGCGAAACCAGATCATGTTGAAAGAAGAAAAACGTCCAGACCGTGGAAGAAGTGAGAACGCCGCCATTGCTGACGGCAATGAGCACCCGGTTGGGCAAGTTGCCAGCCTGACCGGGCACATCAATGATGATAACGATCCACCGGCCGGAAAGACGATCGTATCGAATTCGTGGATCGCTGGTGAAGTTGTTGGCGGCGGGTGGCGTCATCACGGAATTGAAGAAGTTGTCCATGTCCGCATTGAGCACGCCATCGGCGAGGCCGGTGCTTTTGTTGAAGGTGCGGAGGCGTCCGTTCACAGCCACCACAAACTGGGACGGGCCGGCCGCGCCCATCGAATCCGGAGGGAACGCGCCGGTGTCGTTAAGGGTGGCGCCCGTAAAATTGATCGACAACGTTTGTGGCGTGTTAGGCGAGGCGGGGCCGTCGGCAGGACTTCCGACAGCCGGCCAACTGGCCACATCCGGTGACTCCGGATTCTGCTGAAGGTTTTGGAAGTCTGGACGGAAGCGCGGTAATCTTCTTTGCGAGGTAGCGGAAGCGTCCGGCCTGCTCTCTCGCGCCATGATGTCGGCATTGCGCTCCTGGATGCCACGTGATCCGATCCACGGCGTGCCGGGCGCAAAACCTGCCGGGATGGTGTTTTGCTCAGCGCCCGCCACCGCGCTGAAGGAGGCGAGCAAAAGGAATGATAGGAGACCGATGATACTTTTCTCCTGGATCCGATTACTTGGTGGGAGGTGATACATAAGAAAGTTTGGCCATTTGACGTCGCCTACCGTAGGTGCTCGCAACCAAATGTTCAAGCCTGCGTTCGAGCCGGCTCTGCGCGCCCGGGGGAATCATAGGAATTGGCTCGCAGGTGGCGCTATCATTCGTTAATCTTCAGCCTGAATTGACGAGGCGACATTATGGGGAATCTCAAAGGCAAAACGTTATTCATCACCGGCGCCAGCCGGGGAATCGGCAAGGCGATCGGTTTGCGCGCGGCGCGGGACGGCGCCAACGTCGTCATTGCCGCCAAGACCGTCGAGCCGCATCCCAAATTGTCGGGCACCATTCATAGCGCAGCGGAAGAAATGGAAGCCGCCGGTGGAAAGGCGCTGGCTTGCGCGGTGGATATTCGCTTCGAAGACCAGATTGCCAGGGCCGTTGAAAAAGCCGTCAAGACGTTTGGCGGGATTGATATTCTGGTCAACAACGCCAGCGCGATCAGCTTGACCGGCACGCTGGACACGCCGATGAAACGCTTTGATCGGATGCATCAGGTCAATGCGCGCGGAACGTTCGCCTGCTCGCAAGCGTGCATCCCGCACTTGTTGAAATCGAAAAACCCGCACATTTTAAACATCTCACCACCGCTAAACTTGCACGCGCGCTGGTTCGCGCCACACGCCGCCTACACGATGGCGAAGTACGGAATGAGCCTGTGTGTCCTTGGCATGGCAGAGGAATTTCGAGCGCAAGGACTGGCGGTCAACGCCCTCTGGCCGCGCACCATCATCGCCACGGCGGCAGTGCTGAACCTTTTGGGGGGTGACGCTGCCATGCGACGAAGCCGCAAGCCCGAAATCATGGCTGATGCCGCGCACGCGATTTTGACGCGCCCCAGCCGCGAGTGCACCGGGCATTTTTTCATTGATGAGGAAGTCCTGGCTGAGGAAGGCATCACCCAACTGGACGAATATGCCTTCGAGCCGGGGAACAGTCTGATTCCCGACCTTTTCGTGTGATCCACTGGCGAGCTCGTTAATATTTCTGTAACTTTTTTGACAGTATCTTCGTTTTGAGTATAGTTCGGTTCGACTTCCATCGGTCGTTATGGTTCGCTCAACAGGCTTGCTGCGGATCTTGGACAAGGTGGTGAATAAAACAGCAAATGAGACGGTTGATTAACCATGGGATTTATCTATGAAAAAAATCGTTCTAACCCTAACGCTCATCATCATCGCGGCCGCCTTCGTGGTGGGCATGGTTTGGGTCTTCAGCCCCAATACCATCAAGAAAACCAGTCCCAAGCTGGCGGAGAAACTCAGCCAGACGGGAAGCAGTCAGGAAGCCGGGCCGGCCAAAATCGAGGACTTTCACCTCCTGGACCAGGCAGGCCGTTCGCACTTCCTCCACCGCCAGACCAAAAGCAAAGCCGTGGTGCTGATTGCCACCGCCAATGGTTGCCCCGTGGTCAAGGAAGCCGCTCCACGCATCAAGGCTTTGAGCGATCGCTTTGCCAGTCAGGGCGTCACGTTCTGGTTGGTTGATTCCAACCCGCAGGATGATCGCGAGAGCATTGCCAAGGAAGCCAAGGCGCTCGGCCTGAATCTGCCGGTCCTCGGCGACAACATTCAGTTGGTCGCCAGTGAAGTGGGGTTTGCGCGGACGTGCGAAGCGGTTTGCATCAATACCACGGATTGGACGGTCGTTTATCGCGGCGCCATCGATGATCAACTCGGTGATGCCGCCAAGAGCAAGCCGTCAAAAAATTATCTGGAGAGCGCGCTGAGTTCGTTCCTCGCGGGCAAGAAGGCTTCACCTAATCGGACCATGGCCAAAGGCACGGCGATAAGCTTTGGGTTGGCGGCGGATGCATCGAAGAAAACAATTTCTTACGTGAACGAGGTAGCGCCCATTCTGCAAAAGAGCTGCGTCTCCTGTCACAGCCCGGGCAACATCGGCCCGTTTGCGATGGGGAGCTATGAGAAGGTAAAAGGCCGCGGCTCGATGATTCGCGAGGTGCTGTTGGCGCAACGGATGCCCCCGTGGCATGCGGATCCGCATTACGGAGCTTTTGCCAATGAGCGCGGCCTCTCCTCCGAACAAGCGCATACTCTGGCGCGGTGGGTCGAACAAGGTTGTCCGCGCGGCGAAGGCGAAGACCCGTTGGCGGCCAAACCGGCGCCGCCCGCCGAAGACTGGCCATTGGGCAAACCGGATTACGTGGTGAAGTTTCCCAAGCCGGAAGAGATCGCCGACAACGGAGTTTTTGATTACCGCTATATCTACGCCAGATCACCGTTCCCCAACAATGTGTGGTTGCGCGCGGCAGTGGTCAAGCCGGGCAATCGCAAAGTGGTCCACCACGTCCTGGTGATGACCATGTCTCCGCAGGAATTGCAGGCCAGAAGGGCGGGCCAAGGCCAATTCGGCGGCGGGATTGATGGCTTCTTTGCGGCGTACGTGCCGGGTTATGATTCCGTGCCGTTCCCCGAAGGCACCGGCAAATTGCTGCCCGCCGGCTCCGTCATCGTATTCCAGATGCACTACACGGCGACTGGCAAACCGGAAACCGACGCGACTGAAATGGGACTCTATGTTTGCAAGGAAAAGCCGAAGGTAGAATTGAAAACCAAGTCGGCGTTCAATGTTCAGTTCAGGATTCCACCGGGCGAAGCAAACGCAGAAAGCGTGGCGGAGTACCGATTTGCCAAGGACAGCATGCTTTACGAATTGATGCCGCACATGCATTTGCGCGGGTCCTGGTTCAAATTTGAGGCTGCTTATCCCGACGGCAAGCACGAGATGTTGCTCTCGGTGCCAAACTACGATTTCAAGTGGCAACACCTGTATCGGTTGAAACAACCCAAGCGCATGCCGGCGGGGACGCGGCTCATCTGCCGTGGTGCGCACGACAATTCAACGCAAAATCCGGACAATCCCGATGCCAGCAAGGAGATCCACTTTGGCGAGCAGACGTTCGATGAAATGTTCATCGGCTACATCAACTTTTCCGATATTCCGGTCTCGACCGTGGCCCAAAACAGCGGCGGCTGATCTACAGTCTCTTCACCCGACCAGTTGGACCAATGACGGCCCGACCGGTCGGGTTTTTTTATTACAGCTCCAGAAAGTTGTTTCGTCCGTTTTGGACGGGTAAGATTCTGCCATGCCCATCGTCGCGCAGTCCACTTACGTGCCGCCGCCGTTTCTCTCCAACGGCCATCTGCAAACGCTGATCCCGACTTTGTTCCGAAGAGTCAGGGGGATCGTTTATCAACGCGAAAGAATTGTCACACCCGACGGCGACTTTCTTGATCTTGATTGGGCTGCGAAGGGTTCGCGACGCCTGGCAGTAATCGCTCACGGCTTGGAAGGAGATTCCAGGCGGGCTTATGTGCTGGGCATGGTCAGCGCGCTGGTGAAAAGCGGATGGGACGCCATCGTGTGGAACGCGCGCGGATGCAGTGGCGAACCGAATCGCCAACTTCGCTTCACACACAGCGGCGCCACCGAAGATTTGGAAACGGTGGTCTCGCATGTCATTTCAACGCGTGATCACAGCGAGATCGCGCTGATTGGATTCAGTCTGGGCGGTAATGTGACTTTGAAGTACCTCGGTGAACGTGGTAAGGGAGTGGATTCACGAATAAGAAAGGCCGTGGCTTTTTCCGTTCCATGCGACCTTCATGCCGGTTCTCTCAAATTGGCCTGGCCGGCCAACCAGATTTACATGCGCCGTTTTCTCCTCAGTTTGCGCCAGAAGATCCGCGCCAAGATGAAAATGATGCCGGGAAAAATAGACGATCGCGATTACGGCCAACTCCGCAGCTTCAAAGACTTCGATGACCGCTACACCGCGCCCATTCACGGTTTCGCCGACGCGGAGGATTACTGGCGCAAATCCGGGTGCAAGCAGTTCTTGAAGAATGTTTCGATTCCGACCTTGCTGATCAACGCGCGCAACGATCCCTTTCTGGCCGAACCGTGTTATCCCGTCGAGGTTGCTGCTGCGAATCCCAACTTGTTTTTGGAAATGCCGGCCTCGGGCGGCCATGTCGGTTTCATCACGTTCAATCATCAAGGCGAATACTGGTCGGAGAGCCGCACCGTGTCATTTCTCAACTGAGCTTGTTTGCTGCGCAACAATGGCCGGACCGATTGTTGAATTCAGATTGCTCCCGGTCGGCAAAAGAGGCAAATGATCCGCGTGTCGCACGCTTATCCACATCTTCTCGGGGAGCTTTTGTCAGCCACGGCTGCGCGTTTGCCCGACAAGGAAGCGCTGGTCTTTGGCGATCAACGCGTGAGCTGGAGTGAGTTTGATCGCCGCGCGAACAATCTGGCCAAGGCGTTCTTGAAACTGGGCATTCAGCGCGGTGAGCGGATCGGCGTCATTTCAACCACCCGGCCCGAATACCTTTACACTTATCTGGCTGCCGCGCGAATTGGCGCGGTGCTGGTTGGCTTCAGTGTGCTCTACACGCCAACGGAACTCGTTCGTCTTGCGCAACTGACGCGGCCCGTCGCCATGGTCGTGCTGGGGAAAGTTGCAGATAAGAAACTCGCTGCGTCGATCAAGCCGTTAATTGACCGGTTTTCCTTTGTCAGACTTTTCGTTGTCATCGGCGACGAAGCGCCTGCTGGAGCAATCCGTTTCGATGACTTGATTGCCGGGGATTATCACAATCAAGATCCTGCACTGGCTGCGCGCAAAGCCGGGTTGCAGGAAAACGAAGCGGCGCTCATCGTCTTCACTTCCGGCTCCACCGGCGTGCCCAAAGGCGCAGTGCTGACCCACAAGAACATTATCGACAACATCGCCGTGCAGGTCCGTCAGTTCGGCTCGCATGCAGACGTCCGCAGCATCCTTCATCTGCCGATGAACCACGTGGCCGGCTCGACCGAAACCACAATTCCCGCGTTGATGACCGGCGCCACGCTCGTTCTGATGGACCATTTTCATCCACGCGGCACGCTGGAAACCATCCAGCGGGAGCGCATCACCATGCTGGGCCAGGTGCCGACGATGTTCATCATGGAGTTCAACCTGCCGGATTTCGCACAGTTCGATCTATCGACATTGCGCACGGTGGTGGTTGCCGGTGCAGCCACGCCGGCGCCCGTCATGGCAAGGATGATGAAGCTGAATGAAAACGTGACTGTAATCACTGGCTACGGCATGACCGAGGTTGGCGGCTTCGTCACTTACACCGCACCCGACGATGTCGGAGAAACAATTGCCCGCACCGTGGGCAAGGTCGCGCCGGAATTTGAATTGCGCATCGTGGACGATCAACACCGCGAGCTGCCGACCGGACAAGTGGGCGAGGTGGCGATTCGCGGCTCGTGTGTGATGCAGGGCTATTTTGAGAACCCGGTGGAAACGGCCGCGGCGATTGACGCGGAGGGTTGGTTTTACTCTGGCGATCAAGGCCGGTTGGACGCGCGCGGTTATCTGACTTTGGTGGATCGGAAAAAAGACATGTACATAACGGGCGGCTACAATGTTTATCCGCGTGAGATTGAGGAACATCTCAGTCAACATCCTCAGATTGCTTTCGTGGCCGTGCTCGGCACCAAGGACGATGTGATGGGCGAAGTGGGTGTGGCCTATGTAGTGGCGCGTCCGGGCGCAACTTTGACCGCCGACGAGCTCAAAGCCCACTGCAAAGCAGGTCTGGCCGAGTATAAAATCCCCCGGCACTTCGAGCTGCAAGAAAGACTGCCGCTCACACCTCTGGGCAAGGTTGACAAAATGAAATTGCGCATGGATGTGGCTGAAACGAATAATGCGAACCGCGACTAATTCTCCGCTCGATCCGGCTGCCGCTCACCCGGCCAGATGCCATCCTCTCCCCCTCGGAGGGGGAGAGGGCAGGGTGAGGGGGCAGCCAAACAAATTGGGTCCACTCTCAACCTCCTATTGAACAACCAAGTGAAAACGATTGAACTGCAAAACACCGGCCCCGTCGCCTGGGTCTGGTTGAATCAACCCCAGCGCCTGAACGCCATCAATGAGACGACGTTGGCTGAGCTGCGTCTGGTTTTCGAAGAGTTGGATCGGAATGAGGAAGTGCGCGCCATTGTTCTGGCAGGTCGCGGGCCGGCTTTCTCAGCGGGATTCGACGTGGCGTACATGGCTGGATTGACGCCCGAAGCCGTGGCGGATGGATTGGACGGAACGCGGGCGGTGTTCGATGTCATCGAGAAATGTTCCAAGCCACTCATCGCCGCGATTCATGGAGCGGTAATGGGCGGCGGCCTGCTCCTGGCCTTGGTTTCTGATTTGCGTCTCGCCAACGAGCGGGCGAGCTTCGGGGCACCGGAAGTCAAGATTGGCATTTTCCCGTCACTGGATTTGATTCCGCGATTGGAGCGGGTTGTCGGTGTGGGCCTGGCAAAAAAGATCGTGCTGACTGGTGAGCCAATCGATGCGACCGAAGCGCACCGGATCGGTTTGGTCGAGCGCATCATTCCTGCGGAGTCATTGCACGCTGAAGCGCAGAAGTTGGCGGAGCAATTGGCCCGCTTGCCGCCTTTGGCGGTCCAGCTTGCCAAGGAGGCTTTTGCGGCCGCGCGAGGACCCGGTTATGCCGACTGGGAAAAGAAACAATTCGTCGCTTGTTGGGCTTCACCGCAACGGCCGGCCGCGATGCGCAAGTTTCTGGGCGCGGGTTGATTGCCCGAATCGGAGATGGTTTCTTGCCGAGCCGTCGTCATCGCGGACGAAATTTTCATTTTGCCGCGCTGACCCAGGTTGAAAATTCTCGTCTCTCTAGCGCAAACGCGCTACACTTTCGTCATGCGGAAGAGAGCCAGCATTCTCATTCTAGTTGCGGCGTTACTCGTTGCGGTTGGTTGGCTGTCGGGTTGTGTCAGTGCGCCGACGTCAGGCCAAGGCGCGGCCAAGGGGGAAAAATTTAACCGCAAGCAGGCGTTGAAGGAGAAGCAGGCCATTGAACGGCGCTACGCCGAATTGCTGCCTCAGGCCATGAACCGGCCTTTGACCATCGAGGAATGGAACGCCATGTTGCAACCCAGACAGACAAAATTTGGGACCTTCGCATTGACGGAAGAGAAGATACTCGAGTACCTCGGTAAACCAGAACGCACCACCACCACCGAAAACACAATTCTTGGTGTCGTGGAGACCTGGATTTATCCCAACTACGTGCGCACCCAGAAGGCCGGCAAAACGGGAACATTGCTCGTGGCGTTTAAGAGCCGGCTTGTCTTTCTGGTCTCGACGCCGGAGGAGTAATCTTAATTCCTGCCCCATTCCCAATCTGATCAATCGCGATGCAAAGGCAAGCAGACGATGAACAACGCGCTGATCCGGTCTCTCACCGTACGAACTTGAGAATCGCCAGCGCCAATGGGTCGTCGTCGTGCGTGATGCTGAGCATTTCGGAGATGTGGCTTTCGTGGGCCACAAAGATCAGCTCGGATTTTAATCCGGCTTTGCGCAGCGCGGCGTGAAATTGTCGCGCTTGCGCCGGTAACGTCAGATAATCCCACTGACAATAGGTGACCAGGAACGGCGGCTCGGAATCCTTGATGTGATTGAGCGGCGAAGCGTCTTTGCGGGCTTGCCCGTCTGTGCCGAACACCGACGCCTGGCTGTCGCCGGTTCCCAGATTGAAAACACCGCTGAGGCAAATCGTCCCGCGAATATTTTTTTGGGAAAGGTTGTAGGGTTTCAAATACTTCTCGTCCAGCGTAAGCAGAGCGGAGAGGTGGCCGCCCGCTGAATGGCCGCCCACGTAAATGCGGTTCATATCGCCGCCGTATTCGCTGATATGCTTCACGACCCAGGCGAACGCTGCCGCCACATCTTCGATCTGTGCGGGGTGCGGATTTTTGGGGGCGAGCCGGTAGCTGGGTACGACGGTCAGAAGTCCTTCCTTGGCAAAACGATTTCCCACCGCTGGATATTGCGCCCGGTCGCCAAACCTCCACGCACCGCCGTGAATGAAAAAGAAAACCGGAGGCGATTTCTTGTCCTTGGGCAAATACAGATCGAGCTTATGTTTCCCTTCGTCTTCCGGTTTGCCTTCGATATAGACAATGTCCTTCTTCACCTCGACGTTCGAGGAAATCGCCGTCGAGGGCAGGCGGATGGCTTGAGCGGAAGGCGTCTTGATGTAAACCGGATTCGAATAAATCCACGGACGCTCTTCGCCATCAACGGTAAGCCACGCTTCCAGCCGGTACGCCCCGGCATCCTTGGCGGAGAAATTCAAATTCGTGCCAGTGGTTTCCTCGACGACTTTGCCGTTATAAATCAATTTCAGCTTCGCCGCCAGCGGCGTGACCGCGGCGAGTCGCGTCGTACCCAGAAACGGAATCGTGTCGCCCATCGGATAAACGCCGAGATTATTTGCCGCGCCAAACGCAAAACCCGTCGGGTCGCAAAGCCAGTCGTGCGACACATAGACGTTGCCATCGCGCAGCGCCCGGCGAATCTCCGGCTCGGTCAACCCACGCGCCAGAATGTGCGTCGAGAGGTGACGAAAGCTCACGTCATACGGGTCAATGGTCGTGCCGCCGATGACGCGATTCTGGTGGGCGTCATTCGCCGCGATGCCGGTAAAGCTGTTCGTTTGAGTTTCCCTGTCCCACTTTGCAAAGACTTCAGGGCGATGATCGCTGCCCGCTGCAAAACATTCGTCCGGGTAGGCTTTGAAGTTTTCCAGCACCTTCCGCCATTTGTCTGGATAGTTTGCGGCTTCGTTCAAGTAGTCATAAAATCGGTTGTCGATTTTGGCGTCAGTGTGGCGGTTGCAGATTTCCATGCCGGTGAAGCCGGTGGTCGCAGCATCATAACGGTCTTCAATTTGGGAGAGAAAGCGGAGTTCGCCGTCCGGCAACGGTTTTCGGTTTGCATCGAAGTTGGGAAAGCGTAAGACGCCGTCGTCGTCCTCCGAGCCGGCGATGAACAGGACACCATCTCGCAAACCGTGCCAGGTCTCGGGCAGCGGGCCATGATGATCGGTGAACATGACCACACGAACGCCGGACTTCTTCGCTGCGTCGAGGACTTCCTGGCGTGTGCCCTTCGTGTGATCGGAATCGTCGGCGTGAATATGAATCACCGCGCGAAAATCTTCATAGACACCGAGGTTGGTCAAGGTCTGGCGTTCGCGCGCGAAACGCATTCGCGCTTCGTGCGCCGCTTTCAGATGTTCCGGTTCGAGGCGCTGCAGCGGGGTCAATGGTTCCGCTTTCGCGGCGGAACAAATTCCCACGAGAACTGAAACGAAGAGGATCTGCAGGTTAACGGCGAAACGTGTCGAACTGGAACGAGTATTGAGACAAAAATATTTCATAGCTGAAAGAACCGGACGAGCATGGTTATCGCGTCATTCAAAATACCTTGCGCGCTTCCAAGTGCGCTTCAATTTCCTGGCGCGTCCGCCAGACTGGGCGCAGTTCTTTCCGCGCGAACAACGGCAATTGGTCGGTGCGATGCGGCGAGCCGGGTTGCGAGGAATTGCCGTAACCAATCAGTGCTTTCGCGCGCACGGGGTTCGAAAACTCAATCGCCGCGACATACGAATCTCCACCCGCCATTTGCATCGGTCCGTTGTTCGCCCGGCCAAAGTAAGCGGCGCGGAAAATCCCCAGATCGCTCGGCCCACCGTTGGCTGGCAGATCCACCTTGTCAATGAGCAGATGATAAACCTTGCCCCACGCGACATCGAGTGATCCGTAGTCCGCTTGAACCTTGTCGGCGGCGGCTTCCAATGCGGCGACGGCCATCGCCGGATCAGCCAGTCCGTCCGGCGTGTCCAACGGTGATTTTTCACTCCAAGGAACCGCGAACGGACCGGACTTGCCCGCGCGTTGAGTCAGTTCCTTGAAAAAGGCCTCGAATAAAACCGCCCCGCGACTGCCTGCATCGGCACAGCGGTCCCAGGACTCCAGCACGGCCATTGCGCGTTGAGCGTTCTCGCCGCCCTTCTGTTTAACCGCGGAAGCCAGGTCGTCCAGAATCCGGTCGGCCAGTTCCATGCGCGTGGAATGTTTATAGCGAACCAATTCGTCGAACGAAATCTTCGGATCTTCCATCAACATCCGCGCTGAACGTTGCGCGCGAAAGTGCATGAAGCGCGGCGCCATGTAGGAAGGAAATTTATCGGCGTCGAGCGCCGGAGGAAACGTGGTCGTCCATGGCGGATCGTTCGCGTTCTGCAACCACCCGCTCGGCGGATCGACGACACGCGGCAGTTCTTCGTAGGGATGAGTTTTCGTCCACAAGGTTGCGGAGGTGTCGCCCGGCACTGTACCCGACCAGTTGTAATTCCCTTTGGGCCGGACCGGGGTCCGTCCACCAAACAAGTGCAGGATGTGGCCGTCACGATCGGCATACATCACGGTGAACATGGGGTTTTGCAGACGCTTTTCCGCGGCTTCAAATTCCGCCAGGTTCCTGGCCCGGCCCATTTCCCAGTATTGTCGGGTCGTGTCAGGTTGATCAAGCCCGACGACGCGCAGCGCGAGCGCCTTCCCGCCTTTTTCTTCGACCACCGGGCCGTGGATGGAACGGCGCACAACCAGTTTTTCATCGCGCAATGTTCCGTCCTTTTGTTTCACCTTCAGCGTTTGTTCCTCGCGCTCGAACTTGCGCACGCCGCCGTCCCAACGATAGCCGCCGTCTGCCAAGGTCAATTCGTAGAGGTCGGCGCCGTCGTGCGTGTTGACGGTGTGCGTCCAACCGAGATAATCGTTGAACGCAATGCTCAAGAGGGGCGAGCCGACCAGCGTCGCGCCGTAGAGGTTGACGCCGGGTGCGATGAATTGCGCTTCATACCAAAGAAAAAAATCCGCCCAACGCAGATGCGGGTTTGCCAGCAGCAGGGCGTGCCCGCTCTCGGAGTGCGATGGCGCAATCGCCCAAGCGTTCGAGCCGTCCGGATGCCAGTTCTTCGCTTGGTTTTTGACCGAGCCGGAATTGACCACAAAAGTGAAGTGCGTCACGCGTTGTCCGTGAGCGATGACGTCAGTGGCTTTCACCGGCAGGACAACTCTGACGTCGGCGCTGATCTGGTCGAGATGTTCTTTGGCGTAGTCGTTAATGCCGGAGGCGAAGGCGTCCAAGTAGTTGCGGAACTCTGGCGACTGCGCCTGATACCATTCCTCGGCACGACGCGGGACGCCCATCGTTCGAACCCACCGATCCGAATCGAGATAATCCGCGCCCCAGTATTCGGCGGCGCGTCCGCGCACCTGGCCGTAAAGACGAAGAATGAGATTGCCATGACTTTGCGCCTGCGCCCAACCGAAGCCGTGAAAAAGCCCGACTCCATCCTTGCCGTAAATGTGCGGAATGCCCCATGTATCCCAAAGAATTTCGTTGCGTGCGACTGACTCGGATGCAGGCGACCGGGTTGAAGAAATGGGCGCAGTGCAGGAGGAAGCCAGGACCGCAATTACAACGCTGAGAAGCCAAGCCGAGGTTTGTTTCCGGCGAGTGACGGAAATCAACCGCCGCGATTTGCAATTCCAATCAGTCATAAACACTTTTCTGTGGTCGCCATCGTTGACGCATTGGCAGTCTGTCGATTGGGTGGGCGCAGCTTAGTGAGCTTCCGCGCGAATGCGACTAAAAAATAAGCGAGTTGGGCAATCTACAATTCATCGAGCGGCCACACCGGTCGCCGGACCTGCTGATAAGGAAGTGCGCGCAGGTTGCTGGAACAGGGGCCGGGCGTATCCACTGTCAGCAGGCGGGCGGCAATCGGTTCGTAAGCCCGGCGATGCGCGACGGCCGCTTTGACGCCAACCACGGAAAACTTCGCGGGGTCAATGCCTTGACTGCGCCATTGACCGAGATCAAAAGGAGGCGTGGGCCGACTCGTCAACAGTAACGTCAAACTCCCGTGCCTGACGACGGCGCAAGGACCCATGTCGACTTGTTGACCGCACATCGAAGCCAGGTGGCTCCGGGTGTCCTCCAGTTGAAATCTTCCATCGCTGCGCGAAACCAGTTCCACTTCCAAGCGCAACGGTCCCGCGTCCAAACGGCTTCCCCGACCACCGAGATCCAGCACCATCGATGAACTAAGCGGCAGACCCGTGAGCCACGCCACGGCAGCGGGGTCACACAGCACCATAGCCGCGTTGTGGACTCGATGCCGAACCAAGGCGCGAAGCAGGCCGGTGCCATCGCCCGGCGCACCCGCGCCGATATTGTCCGAAGGCTCGGCCAGCACTGTGAGACCCGCTGGCAACGGGGACAGTTCGCGTAGCACATCATCCACTGGTCGTTCTGCAACACAGCCTAATTCGCGATGTTTGATGGCGGCAGCACATAGCCGGTCGAGTGCTTGCTCGGCCGCGGCTGCGGAACCGGTGGTAACGATTGAAAAACTGACTCCCGTATCCGGCGTGTCGGCGAATGAAAAGCCGGGCACCACGTTTACGGCCCAAAAGGACGAAGACTCTCGCTCAACTTCGCGCGCCAATTGTTCCAGCTCGCGCATTGGCTCGGTCGCTGTCGCGGTGCCGGTCGGCGGCCAGATGATCGGTGGATGCGCTGAGAACATTTTCGGGATTTCACCCGAACGAAAGCACCGCTCCAGCAGTCGCGCGGCCCGCTGCGCGGACTCACGGGCGTCGGTGTGTGGATTTTCGCGATAGGCGACCAGGCAGTTGGCGTGCGTGGCCATCGTCGCAGTGAAGTTGGCGTGCAGATCGAATACGCCGAAGATTGGTAATCGATCCGCGCCGGGCAGCGCACGAAAGCGCCGGAGAATCTCGCCCTCCACGTCGAGGAACGATTCGGAAACCATCGCTCCGTGAAGCACGAGAAAAAGCCCATCAACTCCACGGGCCAGCGCCGGTTCGGCGTGCTCACGCAACTCGCTCCAGAAAGTTTCGACCGCCGCATCCGCCACCAGCCCGCCCGGTGAAGCGCGGTAATCAATCGTGGACACGATTTCCCAGCCGAATTCCTTGGCCAATTCCAGCGCGCCTCCCAACGGTGACGGGTCGCCACAGACGCCCAGCAAAGTTTCGTCGCGCGCGATTTGGAAATCGGCCAACCTGGTCCGACGCTCGACAAACGTGTTCGTCTCGTGGAACAAACCGGCGACGAGGACCCGTTTTTTCATCGAATTGAGCGAAGAGTCCAAAGCATTCGGACTTCAAAGAATTCCGTGTTTGCGGAACACTTCGCCCATGGGAATTCCGCGGGCGAGGTCGGCGCGGGCAAGATTCTCTCCCGCTACTTTTTCACGCGCCAGACGGACTGCTTCCTTCAAAGCTTCCGCCGGAATGACGACCACGCCATCCTCATCGCCCAGAATCCAGTCACCGTGCCGGATTTTGACCCCGGCGATTTCGATGGGTTCAGCGATGGCGACCATGTCCGCCCGTCCCTTGCTATCGGCGGGATGGTAACCGATGCCGAAGATCGGAAAATTCAAATCCTTGATCTTCCACATGTCGCGCGTGCAGGCGGTCATCACAACGCCCCGCACGCGTTTGGCGACACACGCCGTGGTGAGGAGTTCACCCCAAAACCCGCACGTTCGTTCCTCGCCCGCGTCCACCACAAGCACATCGCCCGCTGCCATCGCCTCCACGGCGGCAATCTCGAGCTTGTATGGTTCCGCTGTCGTCGAATCCACCGTGGCCGCTCGCGCCGGAAAGACACGTCCGCACACGGCTCGCGCCGGAGTCAACGGGCGAATCGAAGCCGGCAATGTCTGCTGACGGAAGCCCAGGCCATCCAGAACGTCGCAAACCACCGCGGTGTACAAAGTGGCAAGCGCGTTCCCGGTGTCGGCAGCCTGAGGTTGCGATATCATGGGTGAAAACTGAGTGTGACGCTATTGATCCAGTTCGGTGAAGTCAAGGTTGTGCGAGGTCGTTGCGTGAGGTCGAAGTCTAATCGGGCTGTGGGGGAATCATCGTTTGACTGGACAGCGAATTGAGCTGGTTGCTAGATTCACGGCCGAACCTTACCAACCAAACTAAAATCTATGTCACCATTTACCGCTGAATTGATTGGCACAATGATGCTCGTCATCCTGGGGGATGGAGTGGTCGCCAATGTTTTGCTAAATAAATCCAAAGGGCAGAACTCCGGCTGGATAGTGATCACCGCTGGTTGGGCCTTTGGCGTGACAGTGGGCGTCTATTCGGTCAACTCGATCAGCGGCGCGCATCTGAATCCGGCGGTGACGATCGGGCTGGCGGCCATCGGGAAATTTGCGTGGAGTAGCGTGCCCGGATATGTCGTCGCGCAAATGATCGGCGGATTTCTTGGCGGAACGATTGTCTGGCTGGCGTATCTGCCGCATTGGGAGGAAACCAAGGATCAAAGTTTTAAACTGGCTGTGTTCTGCACCATACCCGCGATTCGCAAACTGCCGATGAATCTCCTCACGGAAATCATCGGCACGTTTGTTTTAGTCCTGGGCGTCCTGGCCATCCTATCCCCCAGCAATCTGAAGCCCAATTCCGGTTTCGACACGGGCTTCGCTCCGTTTTTGGTTGGCGTGTTGGTCTGGTCGATTGGGTTGTCACTCGGCGGGCCGACCGGTTACGCCATCAACCCGGCGCGCGATCTCGGTCCTCGGCTCGCGCATTTCTTTCTGCCCATCGCCGGCAAGGGCAATTCGGATTGGAGCTACGCCTGGATTCCCGTCGTCGGCCCGGTCATTGGTGGGATTCTGGGGGCGTTGTTTTATAAAATGTGTTGGGTTGCGGCTTGACGCACCACTTCATCAATCGAAGGAAGGACGATATGAAATACATTCTCGCCCTGGATCAGGGAACGACGAGTTCGCGCGCGATCATTTTTGATCACGCCGGTTCAATCAAATCGGTGGCACAACAGGAGTTCCGCCAGATTTTTCCGCAGCCGGGCTGGGTCGAGCACGACGCGAATGAAATCTGGTCCACGCAAACCAACGTTGCCGCAGAAGCGATTCTTAAGGCCGGTCTCATGGCCAAGGACATTGCTGCCATTGGCATCACGAACCAGCGCGAGACGACGGTGGTGTGGGACCGCAAAACCGGAATTCCCATTTGCAACGCGATCGTCTGGCAAGACCGGCGCACGGCAGCAATGTGCGATCGGCTGCGCGCGCGCGGACTGGCGTCGATGATCCGCCGCAAGACCGGACTGGTCGTTGATGCGTATTTTTCCGGCACAAAGCTCCAATGGATTTTGCAGAACGTGGAAGGAGCGAAGAAAAAAGCGCAACGCGGCGAACTGGCTTTCGGCACGATTGATTCCTGGCTCGTGTGGAATCTCACCGGCGGGAAAAATCATGTCACCGATGTCAGCAACGCCTCACGCACGATGCTGTTCAATCTCAAGACCTGCGATTGGGACGACGAACTGCTCGACATTTTTGGCGTGCCGTGGTCGGTCCTGCCGGAAGTCCGTTCGTCGAGCGAAGTGTACGGCGAGACTTCATTCTTCTCTGGATCGATTCCCATTGCTGGCATCGCCGGTGATCAGCAGGCCGCACTCTTCGGCCAGGTCTGCACGCAGCCCGGCATGGTCAAGAACACCTACGGCACCGGCTGCTTCATGCTGATGAACACGGGCACGAAACCGATTGCGTCGAAAAACAAATTGTTGACGACGGTCGCGTGGCGAATTGGCAACCGCACGGAATACGCGCTGGAGGGAAGTATTTTTATCGCCGGCGCGGTGGTGGAATGGTTGCGCGATGGACTGGGTATTATCCGATCATCAGCCGATGTTGAATCCCTGGCAGCGCGAGTGCCGGATACCGGCGGCGTTTATTTGGTGCCGGCGTTTGCGGGACTGGGCGCGCCGCACTGGGACCAATACGCACGGGGCACGATTGTCGGCATCACGCGGGGAACGAATGTCTCGCACATCGCGCGCGCGGCGCTGGAAGGTATTGCCTTTCAGGTCGTGGACGTGCTCAAGGCGATGGAAGCCGACGCGGGGATTCGATTGAAAGAACTTCGTGTGGACGGCGGCGCGTGCGCCAACGATCTGCTCATGCAGTTGCAGGCGGATTTGCTGGGCGTGCCCGTCGTGCGCCCGAAAATTTCCGAAACCACGGCACTGGGTGCGGCGTATCTGGCAGGGCTGGCCGTTGGCTATTGGCAAAATCAATCTGAGATCGCCGAGCAGTGGCGGGCGGATCGGAGATTTGTTGCCGCCATGAAACCAGCCGTTAGAAAAAAACTTCGCGACGGCTGGGCCAGGGCGTTGACGCGCGCCAAGTCGTGGCAGGTTTGAGGTGCGCGATCAAATTGGCTAGCGACAACCACCAATCGCCGTTCGTTGGGAAGCATTTTCAGCTGGAGCGAGGCTGTGCATGAAGTGCCAGCCGCAGCACATCCAAACAATCTGCGGCTGGTCTGCGACACAGCCGCGCTCCAATCGATTCGCATTCAATGCCTAATTAGGATAATATCGCTGCGTCGCCTTGCTGGCCAAAAGCACCACATGCTTTCCTAGCAACTCGACCGCGCTTTACCAGAACGATGAGTGATTATCCGCTTTGTCGCGCAAAAGATTCGAGAGTCATCTCATTGGTGCTGGGTAGCGAATAGTATTTGGAGTCCCGAAATTCAACTCGCCATTGAATCAATTCTTCAAGACAATATTGGTAAGTTTGGCCAAGATTTCTCAGAGAATGCGCCGCGTTGTTTACACGACGTTGAGGAAGTTCTTACAAGAATCCCACCATCTGCAGCAGAGGAGCTTTTAGAAAAATACTGGATTCACTTCGGTAAAACGAGATACTTCGTTACTTGCGCTCTTCGAGTTGGGACGCCTAAATGCCGAGAACTCGCGTCACAAAGCATCAATGCGTGTCCAAAGGAAATAAACTTACTCCGTTTTGTTTATATGCACATGGGTCGAAGGTTAGGCGAAGATGACAACCCCGTTTTTAGATCAGCCCTCCTAACGAGTTTAGAACCCCATCTGGACCGACTTGGTCAGGAGGACATCAGGGGCTTTTATTACGAAATGAAACGTGGAGCAGACTACGAATGGTATAAAACATTTCTCTCCGGGCGATTATCTCCAGAACAACATGCACATCTGTTTCCAAAGGATGAGGATTTAGCAACTGAACTGACCGGACTGGAACAGCCGAACAGAATTCCTCGCTATTGGTTGGAAGAGCTGGAACAGAGGAGAGTCCCAGTGGAACGAATTTGGCCGATTTTGGAAAAGTGGTTTATGTCAACCCCATCAACTAAACGCGCAGAAATTGTATTTGAAATCATCGAAGTAGCAGGAACGCGCCGCGAATTAGCACTATTGGAGCGCGTCTCGAAGTTGCTAAACACTACGGAGAATAATCGGGCAATTGCAAATGTCAGTTTTTCTGTTCGATTGAGAACGTTATTGTGATGATGAATTACGAATCCACCCAAGAATTTCCGCTGAAGCGGAAGAAGTTCTTTCGGACAGCCACCCTAACTTAAACTACCCGCGCGGACCAAGAGATTAATCCGCCTGCGTTTGCGGTACTCAAAGGCTTGGCAAACGAAAGCCGGTGGGTAAGCTGTCGCACGTGACCAACCTTGCTCGACTCAACGATAGAACGAAAGGACCAGGCTATTTATGAAAAGGCATTCCCGCTCGCTTCAAATCGCCAGCCTCATTTTGCTCGCGCTAACTTTTGTCTCCGCCGCATCCGCCGTGGGCGTGAGGGTGACCGACTCCAGTCCCTTGCTTGCCAAGGCGGAGTATTTGCAAGACGACCTGATTGACAAACATTGGTTGGAGGGACTTTATGTTTCGATTGTGCCGTCGGCACCGCCGGGAACGAAGTTGACGCACACGGTCAACGAACCTGGAAACGTCATTCATGCCGGCGTCTGGACGGGGCGTTATCTGGCTGGCGTCGGTTATCAATACGCAGTCACGCAGTCACCGGCGGTCCGCGTACACGGCGGGCGAATTTTGCAGGCTTTGCGCATCCAACAGGAAGTCACAGGCAAGCCGGGGTTGCTGGCGCGCGGTTATGTCAGAGGCCACGGCCCGGTCGAAGGTTGGGAACGCAACGGCCAGGATTCCATCGAATGGCATCAAGGGCAGGGGAAGTATGCGGACTATCGCTGGCACGGCGACGTGAGCGTGGATAACTTCAACGCGGTTCTTTACGGCTACGCGATTTATTTCGATCTGGGCGCGGACAGCGAACAGAAAAAATTCATCGCCCACGATGTGGACCAGTTGATGACGCACGTGCTCGACAATCAGTGTCGCATCATCGACGTGGACGGCGAAGTGACGCGCTATGGTCACATCGGCATGGACCCCGATCCATCGCGCGACGATTACTACAACAAACTCTACGCGCCGTTGCTCAAGCGGATGGGCCGCGAAAATGAGCCGTGGAAACCTTCGTTGCGCGGTTCGCTGATGTTGCTCCCGGATTTGCTAATCGCGCATCACATTACGGGCAAGGATCGTTATCTGGATTTTTACCGGAGCGTCGTCGCGCGGTGCAAGGACAACCCGGATTTGCGCCGCGAGAGCGGGCCGTTTTCCTTGGAGCGACTGGCGCGCGTCAATCACAGCAGCGAGGGACAGGCTTATGAAGCGTTGTTCAATCTCATCCGTTACGAGCACGATCCCGAGCTGCTCGCCAAATATCGTCCGTGGGTTTCGGATCTTTGGGATATGAACTGGATGGAAGGCAACGCGCTCTTCGCCTACATGACGGCGGCGTTGCTGCCCGAATATCGCGATCCGACAAAACCGGGAGTGTCGGCGGCGACACCAAAAGATTTTCCGCACGGCGAGGAAGGACTTCGCCTCGCGTTGAAGACGATGAAGTTGTTTCCGGTCAACCGCGTTTTGACGCCGGTGATGAACTCGTTGCGAACAGACATCGAGCTAAATCCCCATACCGGCCAGCGCGGAAAGGAAAGCGCAAAGCCGCTGCCGATCAACGAGCGCCCATTGGACAACGAATACTCGTGGAAGGGCAACCCCTATCAATTGGACGGCTGGCTGAAACCAACGGTGACGATGTATCAAACATCATGCGACGATCCGCAAGTGGCCGCGCTTTGTGACAGCAGCGGTCGAATCTTCACGACCTTTAACGGCGGCGAGGTTTGGCGTGACCGCAGCGTTGGCCTCATGGGAGCAAGCGTCCAAAACATTGTTGCCTCGACCAACCGAACGTTCGTGCTCCACGCGCAGACGGATAAAGGAGTGTTCATCACGCGCGACGGCGGCATGAGCTGGCGCGCGGCGCCGGCGGATGACAAACCGGAATTTCCAAGACCAGACTTTAAGGAATGGCAGCGTTTGCCGAACCGTCGCCTATTTCGCATCAACGAGGAGAGCGAACTGGTTTTCAGCAAGGACGGCGGCAAGACCAATTCGCCCTGCATGGGAGGATGGCGTATCAAACGCGCGAATTCATTTTTTGTGACGCCGCAGGGTCTTCTCGCCAGCGGACCGGGCGGCTGTTATGAGAGCAAGGACGGCGAACGCTGGAAGGAACTGAAACTCTGGCCCGACCAGGAAACCGGCGCGGCGGATTTTGTGCATGCTTATTGGATGGGACGCTATTACGGATTCATCGGAAAAAATGATTGAGGTCATGAAGCGAATGTAGCCGTCGACGTGAGGAGGCGGGGCGTTGTGTATCCGAAGGACAGGAATCCACTTCGTTACCTCGGTGGCTACGCCGATGATTGCTCAGTAAAGCATCTTTGATTTTATGGGCGCGGCGGATTTGCCGAGAGGTGCGAGGAACTGTTGCGCGCCGGCAGCCATCAGATTCAATTCGGCGACCGCTTGGAAAAAGAGAAAACCTTGCGCCATGAATTTTCTCGCTTCGTCGGGAGTGCTCACAATCGTGCCGAGAAATTTGCCATGTTTCTTGGCGGCGGCGACAATCTTCGCAATGGCCTCCTCCAGCTTGGGATGATTCTGCTGGCCGCGTAGGCCAAGCGAAAACGAAAGGTCGCTGGTGCCAATAAACATCACGTCCAGTCCCGGGGTCGCGGCGATCTCGTCAATCTTGTCCAACGCGCGCGCTTCCTCGATGGTGGTGATGACGACGATGTTCTTGTCGGCGAAGTCATAATAGCCTTCCGGCGCGGGCCAGCGGAAGGTAGCGAGTCGCGCGCCGGAGCCGCGACGTCCAACGGGCGGATACCGACAAGCAGCAACGGCCTGGCGCGCAAGTTCGGGCGTGCTGCTGAAAGGGAACACCACACCCAACACGCCGGCGTCGAGGACACGCTTGGCGGTCCAAATCTCATTGACCGGCACGCGCGCGAAGGGGACGGCCGGCAATCCGCGCGTGGCCAACACCATGTTGCGGACTGTTTCCAGCGTGATGGGCGAGTGCTCCATCTCCAGCCAGAGAAAATCAAAACCCATGCTGGCCGCTTGCGCCGCGACTTCGACGCTGTTGACGGTGATGGTGATGCCGAAGACCGGTTTGCCTTCGTGCAAAAGTTTTTTCACCGGGTTTTCCCAGGTGGACGGTTTGTTCGCGGCAGCTTTAGTTGACATAAATTCGATTTTGCAGGTTGGAACGCATGGCAGGAACGTCCGAAGCGTAATTGCAGAGAATTCCTGACACGGCGCCCGCTCCTGGCACACGATGAGGTGAGATCCGGATTGTCCTCAATTCTTTAATGTTCGAGGTTATTTCTGGTTGAAGCCGGTGGCGTAGCGGAATGATTCCACGTAGTGCCCGTCCTTCTTCTCGTGCTTCATGTGGTAGTAAGACTTGAGCGTCGCCAGATTTTTGGGATCCCAGTCGGGACGATACTTCGTTTCAGACGGCTCGAATTGACTGACCTGTTTGGTAACCGCTTCGACTTTCAATTCAAAGGTCGAGTCGATGTTGATGTAATAATTCGCCTCGTTCGTGGTCGTGTAAAAAAAGTAAAGGTTCGGCACGGTGTACGGCTGTAACTTATCGACCAGCAAGTGTTCGGGATAATAAAGATGAAACTCTGCCGCGCGGACCGCGTCAATGGTGTTGAACGCGGCCATGCGATGATCGGTTTTGTGCCAGCGCTCATACCACTCGCCGGGATCGACGGACAAGACCGCGTCGGGGCGATATTGGCGGATGATCTTCGTGACCTGACCGCACAACATTTTTGGCGGGACATATTCGAGTTCGCCGTCATCGTGGCCCAGCCAGATGATGTTTTCCTTGGGAATGCCCAGCACAGCGCAGGACGCTTCCTCTTCGGCCTTGCGGATGCGCGCCAGTCGCTCGGAAGTCATGTCCTGATCGTAACTGCCTTTGTTGTCATTGGTGTAAATGACAACGAAGACGCGATTTTTGTTCTTCGACAACAGTGCCATGGTGCCGCCGACCGCGAATGTGTCGTCGTCGGGATGGGGCGTAAAGATCATGACGGTCTTGTTGGTGTAATTCTCAAGCCGCTCGGCGGGCTCGGCGTTGGCGGCCAAGGACAGCAAGAATGTTGTTAGAATCAGTAACGTGATTTTCATTTTGTTTTCTCCTTTGGGAATGAGTTGAAACGATTTGATTTTCGCACGCGGTTACGGCATCGGAACCACGTGTTTACGGTGATGGCACCGGTGTGAGTTTGCCGAGCATCTGGTAAAGTTTCACGATCGCATGGTCAACCATCGCTTCGCCGGCACCCACTTCGGTTCGCGTCGTCAGGCTGTTCGCGCCGTAGCCACCTTCCACGGCGGCTTTGATGGTTGGGAAATAAGCGTAGTAGCCGTTGGCGTAACCAACAAAGAACGCGGCGGGAACTGGCGAACGCGCGCGAAAATCCATCGCGAATTCTACGAACGGCTCACCCGGCATTCCCATCAACGCGATCTCGTCGTTGATCAGAACGGTCATGACGGGGCAGGGGATGGGCGAGACCAAAGAACGCCGATAATATCCTGCCGTGGTAGCGTCCACTCGCTTTTCCACCAGCGCCATGACTTTCTCAGCGTCCCAGCGCAAATCAAATTTCATCGTGTCGAGCGAATACTTCAACGACGGCTTATCGGGCGCTTTCGTGGTGATGCTGTGGGCGACGCGCACCGCTTCTTTGCCCACTTGTTCGCCGGTTTCCTTCATGAGGCGGTCGGCGTCTTCGTTGAGCGGCGTTTTGTCGAAGTAAGGATTGATGTCGCCGGGTGCGGCTTGCAGGAAAAAACAAATCGGCGACTTGTCAAAACTCTCTTCGACAAACTTCGCCATCGCGCCGGGATAATCGGCTGAATAGCGCAAATTGTCCGGGCCAAATACCACGGGATGACAGGAATAGTTGACGAGAATCGCCAGCGGTTTGCCCGATGCATCGTCCACACGGATGATGCCGACGCTCGGGTCAACGGGGCTGGTCGGAATTTTCGTCGCGTTGCGCCAAAGCATTTTCACGCTGCCATCCGCCTGGACGTAACGCCGGTTGTGTCCGATGGACGTCTGTCCGTAACCCGTGCCGATCCGGGCGGCGACCAGCCGACCGCTGGCCTCTTCGATGGCCCTGGCAATTTTATCATTCGCTTCGGTTTCCCACGGCGGAATTTTTCCTTCCGGATAACTGTCGTCGATGACCGGCCCGGAGTGCGTGTGCGAGGCCATGAGAAAAACCTGATGAACACCCGCCGAACGTTTCACCCGTGCGAGGAGAGTCTCCCGGAACGGCGGACCGAATGGCCTTCCCAAGTCCAGCGTGATCAGCGCCAGCCGGTTGCTGCCGTCGTCCAGCACCAGCACTCGCGCGAACAGTGGATCGAGCACGGCCGTGGCGCCGCTTTTTCGGTCTGAATAACCCCAGAGCTTGTATTCCAGTGGCGGCGTGATGTCGGTTCGTGCCGCGGCGGCCTTGAATTCTGCGGCGTTGGAAATCTCGGCGGTCATGATGATGACCAACAATGAAAGAAAGCGTTGGAGAAGGGAATTAGTTTTCACACGCCCTTTATTCAGAATCCGGCGTGATTGGGCAATCATTTTTCACGCGCCATACCGCTTTGAGAAAATTAATTGCCGGATTGCCCCTCACCCCGTCCCTCTCCCCATCCGATGGGGAGAAGGTGGTCGAAGGTCGGGTGAAGGGTCCGCGTATTCTTAACCGGAAATTCATTTTGGCAATTGGCCTAACTTTTAAGCGGCGTTCGATTGATGAAATCCAGAATGTGCCCGGCGATTTCCTCGCCCTTGTCCTCCTGCAGAAAATGTCCCGCCTCTTCGATCGTGATTTCCGGTTGTTCGCGTGCAGTCGGAATGAGCCGTCGGAAGAAACGGTCGCCGCCACGGGTCACCGGATCACCATCCGAGAACATCACCAGCGCCGGTTTGTTCCAGCCGGCGAGTCGGCGGCGCGCCTCTTTCATTTCTGCGGCGCCGCCCATGTCGGTCGAGATCGGAACGAGGCGCGGGAAAGCATGCATGCCCGCTTTGTGCTTGCGGTCCGGGAAGGGCGCGTCATAGGCCGCCAGCACTTCAGCCGGAAGATTCTTCCCCGTCGCGCAGGCGTTGCGCACCACCGTGCTGGCGACCAGTTCCGGTGTGCGCAGCGCGAAGCTGCGCCATGCCATGAAACCTTCCGACATTTTCTCTTCGCCGGTCGGGAGGCCGGTGTTCATGATCACCAATCGCGCGAAACGCTCAGGATGATTCGCCGCCACCGTCAAGCCGATCAATCCACCCCAATCTTGACACACCAGCGTGATCTGGCGCAGGTCCAGTTTCTCGATGAACGAAACAATGGTGTCGAAGTGCAACTTGAAACTGTATTCCTCCATCTCCGTAAACTTGTCCGAGCGACCAAACCCGATGAAGTCTGGCGCGACCACCCGCATCCCGGACTTGATGAACGGCGAAATCATTTTCCGATAGAGATAGCTCCACGTCGGTTCACCGTGCAGACAGAGGATGAGTTGCCCGCGCCCTTCGTCCAAATAGTGAATTCGAAGCCCGTTGATTTCCACGAAGTGTGGCGCAAAAGGAAAACCGGGCAGGTTTACAAAACGCTCCGTTTGGGATTGAACGATGGCCATGAATTTCGTGCCATTTCTAGTCAGCCTCGAAACGCCAGGCAAGAGTTTTTCTCATACAATCGTCGCGGGCGAATTCCTTTGCACCTGATGAGGAGACTCGCTGCGTGCAGAAGTTCCGGCGGTTTTCCGAATGGTTTTCCCGGGTCAACGCCTGTCTGAAGCCTTGCAAAATGCACGGCCTGACCTTGCATTTTGCACGATTTCCACGGCCCTCATCCCGCGGCTGCCACAGCCGTAATCGCGCGAAGTGCTTGATGAACAGGCATTGGAACAATTGCCAATGAGGTTGGTACGAAAGGCGCTTTTCGCATTCTAAACCTAAATCAGATGAAAACTCCTAATTGGCTGACTGGGCTGCGCAGTTTACCAGCTTCGCGTTCCCTGGCTCACGCGTCGCTGCGCCCATGGCATCAACCCGCAATGATCGGCGTCGCGCTTGCTGCGACCGCCCGTCCATCAATCCTCGATTCCTGGACTCCACCCAATGCACCGCGACCATCCGAGGCGACTAACGCAGGACTTCGATGAAGAATTCAATCGCACTCGGTTTCATCGGCGCGCTTTGCCTTACCGTTTCGGCCTGGGCGCAACCGAATATGGCGCCGTCCTTCAAGCGCGGGCCAAATCAGACCGTCACGGTGAACAGCGGCGCGCACACGGTGCCCAACTGGGCCACCAGCATCACCGCCGGTTCGCCGTCCGAAGACGCCGCCCAAACCGTCACCTTCATCATTACCAACAATAACAACGCGGCGTTGTTCTCGGTGTCGCCGGCCATCAGCACAAATGGAACGCTGACCTTTACTCCGGCCAACGATTACATCGGCGTTGCCACACTCTCGGTTGTATTGAGAGATAACGGCGGGACGGCGCTGGGCGGCAGTGATACTTCCCCCACGCAGACATTCTTTATCGCCGTCGTCCCGGCTGGCAATCCGCCTTCCGTCGGGAACCCTCAACTTGTGTGGAGCAACCGCTTCAATGGTTCGGCTGGCTTGATTGATCAAGTCTATGCCATGGCGACCGATGGCGGCGGGAATGTGTTTGTCACCGGGTCTTCGTCCAATGCCGTGAGCGCATTGAGCGGCAATGATTATGTGACGTTGAAATACGATGCCAGTGGCACCCTTGTTTGGTCTGCCAACTACAATGGACCTGGAACCGGGAATGACGTGGCGCGCGCGCTGGCCGTCGATGCGTTTGGGGATGTGATTGTGACCGGCGTGTCCGCCGGTTTAACCAGTGGCGATGACTACGCCACCATCAAATACGACGGCCGCACCGGTGCACAGTTGTGGGTCCAACGCTTTGACGGTCCGGCCAGCGGCCTTGATCAGGCCACGGCCATCGGACTCGACACCAATGGCAACGTGTTCGTCACCGGTGTATCGGCCGCGCTGGCGAACAAGGATTTCGCCACCATCAAGTATGCCGGCACCAACGGCAGCCCCATCTGGACCAACCGCTACAATGGTCCCGGCAACGGCGATGACCAGCCCTACGCACTCGTGGTGGACGCCAGTGGCAACCCGATTGTCACCGGCGCGTCGCCCGGCTCCGCGAGTGGCGATGATTACGCAACTGTCAAGTACAACGGCGCCAATGGCGGCCAGGTCTGGGCGAGCCGCTACAATGGTCCAGGCAACAGCACGGACACCGGTCGGGCGCTCGCGTTGGATGCCGGCGGAAACGTTTATGTAACGGGATCGTCTCGCGGCAGTGCCAGCGGTGACGACTACGCCACGATCCGATATCGGGGGACGGATGGCTTTGCCGTGTGGACCAATCGCTTCAACGGGACTTCCAATGCCACCGATGTCGCGCGGGCCATTGCCGTGGATTCCGCCACCAATGTCGTTGTCACCGGTTATTCTCAAAACACGGGGACCGGCGATGATTTCACCACGATCAAGTACAACGGAGCCACGGGCGCCGGAATTTGGACCAACAAATATAGCGCCGGTCTGAACGACCAGGCCACTGCCCTTGCGGTGGATCAGGCCAACGACGTGTTTGTCACCGGCATTTCCAGCAATGCTGTCAGTGGAATGGATTTTGCCATCGTGAAATATGACTCCGCCGGCACCGCCGTGTGGACCAATCGTCTCACTGGGCCAGGCAATACAACCGATGCGCCGGTGGCCATCGCGTTCGATCGCTTGCGCAACGTCTATGTCAGCGGCTATTCGGACGGCGGTGTCTCCGGTCTCGACTACCTCACCGTCCGGTATGTGCAGAATTTAGGGCCAGCAGCCAATGCCCAATCTGTAAGCGTTGTGGAAGACGTTCCCACTGCCATCACTTTGACGGGTTCAGATCCCAATGGAGATCCGCTCTCCTTTACGCCGACGACTCCTGCTCATGGTACCTTGTCGGGCACAGCTCCTAACCTGACCTATACGCCGTCCACAAATTTCAATGGGTCGGACAGTTTTACCTTCACGGTTAACGACGAATATTCAAACTCTGCCGCCGCGACCGTCACCATCACGGTCACTCCAGTGAACGATGCGCCGGGTTTCACCAAAGGACTCGATCAAACCGTTCTTGAAGATGCCGGGCCGCAAACGGTGGCGGGCTGGGCGACGGCCATCAGCAATGGGCCGCCGAATGAATCGAGCCAGTCACTCAACTTCATCGTCAGCAACACCAACCACGCCCTCTTTTCTGTCCAGCCGGCGATCAGCGCCGCCGGCACGTTGACCTACACCCCAGCCGCCAACGCCAATGGTTTCACCACGGTAACAGTCCAGTTGCATGACGATGGCGGCACGGCCGACGGCGGCGTGGACACCAGCGCCGCACAGACCTTCACCATCACAATCACTCCCGTCAACGACGCGCCCACTTTCACCAAGGGGCCGGATCAGACGGTGAATGAGGATGCCGGGTTGCAGGTCGTTTCTGGTTGGGCAACCGCCATCGGCAAAGGCCCTCCGGACGAATCGGGCCAGACGTTGACCTTTGTCATTCTGAACAACAGTAACCCGGGATTGTTCTCCGCAGGGCCGGCGATCAACACGGGTACCGGCAATCTGTCTTACACTCCAGCAGACAACGCCAACGGCACGGCTACGATCACGGTGCAGTTGCAGGACGATGGCGGTACGGCCAATGGCGGCACCAACGGAAGCGCCGCGCAAACGTTCACGATCACGGTCAACCCGGTCAACGATGTGCCCAGCTTCACCAAGGGTGCGAATCAGACCGCGAACGAAGACGCCGGACCACAAAGCGTGCCCAACTGGGCCACGGCGATCAGCACCGGGCCGCCCAGCGAGTCGGGTCAGACGGTGGACTTCATCGTCAGCGACGATAACAGCAGCCTCTTCTCGACCCAACCGGCAATTAGCTCCAGTGGCACGTTGACATTTACCACGGCAACCAACGCAAACGGCCTGGCCAATGTAACCGTGCGGATACATGACGACGGCGGCACGGCTAATGGCGGAGTGGACACCAGCGCGGCGCAGACCTTCACGATCACGGTCAACGCAGTGAACGACGCGCCCGTCGTGACAGTGGCCACACCATCGCAAACGGTGTTGGAAGATGGAACGTTGCTGGTGGCCGGGCTGAGCGTGGCGGACGTGGACCTGGCGGAAACCTCGGTGTCGAACAAGATGGTAATGCGGCTGACCGTAACCAACGGCATCCTGACGCTCAACACCACCAATGGGCTGACCTTCACGACGACCACGAACGGAACGCCACCGTTTCAGACCATCACCACCAACGGCCCCAACGGTACCACCAATGTGGAGTTCAGCGGGACGTTGCAGTCGATCAACGATGCGTTCACGAACCTGACGTATCTGGCCAACGGGAACATTAACGGAGGCGACTCGTTGCGGATCATCGCCAACGATCAGGGCAACAGTGGCTCCGGCGGGTCGCTGATGAACACGAATTTTGTCACGTTGACCATCACTGCAGTCAACGACGCGCCCAGCTTCACCAAAGGCGGCAATCAGACGGTGCTCGAGGATGCGGGCGCCCAAAGTGTTTCCTGGGGCACCGGCATCAGCGCCGGCCCGCCCGACGAATCGGGCCAGATGCTCGAGTTCATCGTGACGAACGACAACAACGCGCTTTTCGCCGTCCAGCCTGCGATCAGCACGAACGGCGCGACGGGAACGCTGACCTACACGCTGGCGGCCAACGCCAACGGCGTGGCGACGGTGACGGTCCGGTTGCATGATAACGGCGGCACGGCCAACGGCGGCGTGGACTCGAGCGCCCCGCAGACCTTCACCATCACTGTCACGCCCGTGAACGATACGCCGAGCTTTGCCTTTTCCACCACCACGGTCAGCAGTCTGGAAGACGCCGGGGCGCAGAGCGTGCCCAATCTGGCCACGAACATCAGCGCCGGGCCGTCCGACGAATCGGCTCAGACTTTGAACTTTATTGTCAGCAACGACAACAACGCACTTTTTTCCGTCCAGCCGGCGATCAGTGCAAACGGCACGCTAACCTTTACTGCCAAGCCCGACTCCAACGGAGTGGCGACGGTGACCGTGCAATTGCATGACAACGGGGGAGTGGCCAATGGCGGGAGCGACACGAGCGCGAGCACCAATTTCAACATCAACGTGATCGCCGTGAACGACGCGCCTGTGGGAGTGAATGATTCGTTAAGCAGTATCGCCGAAGACAGCGGGCCGCGGACAAATTCGATTGCCAGTCTGGTGGCCAATGACTCGAAAGGCCCGCCCAACGAAAGCGGTGAAAACTTGACGATCACAGCGGTGAGCAGCGCAGTGGGTGGTACGGTGAGCATTTCCGGGACAGACGTGGTCTTCACGCCAGCCACCAACTACAACGGGCCGGCGAGTTTTGTTTATACGCTGCGGGACAACGGGCAGTCGGGCAGTCCGCTGACCAACGACTTCAAGACGTCCACGGCGACGGTGAGCTTCAGCATCACGCCGGTGAACGACGGGCCAGTGGTGACTGTGACGACGCCCTCACAAAGCGTGCTGGAAGACACGTCATTGCTGGTGGCCGGAGTGAGTGTGGCGGACGTGGACCTCGCGGAGACTTCACCCGCCAATGAGTTGGTGTTGCGACTGACGGTGACGAATGGCATCCTGACCCTCAACACCACCAACGGACTGACCTTCACTACGACCACCAACATCACCGGCATGCCGCCGCTGCAGACGACCAACATCACGGTCAACGGTGCCAACGGAACGACCAACGTGGAGGTCAGGGGCACGTTGAGTGCGATCAACGACGCGTTGACCAATCTGACGTATAGTCCGAACGCGAATTTCAACGGGAGCGACGGGTTGCAGATCGTTGCCAACGACCAGGGGCACAGCGGGGCCGGCGGCACGCTGACGGACACCAACAACGTCGCTTTGATTATTATCCCGATGAACGACGCGCCGGTGGGAGTGAACGACCCACTGGGCGATGTGGCGGAGGACAGCGGGCCACGCACCAATTCATTTGCCAGTCTGCTGCCCAACGATTCGCCGGGGCCGGCCAACGAAAGCACGCAAACGTTGACGATCACGGCGGTGGGCAGCGCGGTGGGTGGTACGGTGAGTATTTCCGGGACGAACGTGATCTTCACGCCGGCAGCCAATTACAACGGGCCGGCGAGTTATGTCTATACGCTGCGGGACAACGGACAGTCCGGCAATCCGCCGACCAACGACTTCAAGACGGCGACGGCGACGGCGAGCTTCACCATCACGCCGGTGAACGACACGCCGACGGCTGACCCTCAATCGGTCACCACGGCGGAGGACACGGCCAAAGCAATCACCCTGACGGGCAGCGACGTCGAGACGCCGTCAGGCAATTTGACCTTTGCCGTGACGCAAGCGCCGGCGCACGGGGCCTTGAGCGGCACCGCCCCGAATGTCACCTACACGCCAGTGGCCAACTACAATGGGCCGGACAGCTTCAAATTTACGGTGACGGACACGGGCGATGGCCCTTCGCCGCCCAAGACGAGTGCCGAGGCGACGGTGACGATCACCGTGGACCCGGTGAACGACGCGCCGGTGGCCGATGCACAATCGGTCACGACGGCGGAGGACACGGCCAAAGCGATCACGCTGACAGGAAGCGATCTGGAGACGCCGTCAGGCAGTTTGACCTTTACCGTGACCCAAGCACCGGCGCACGGGGCCGTGAGTGGCACGCCACCGAATGTGACCCACACCCCGGCGACCAACTACAACGGGCCGGACAGCTTTAAGTTCACTGTGACGGACACGGGCGATGGCAGTGCGCCGCCGAAGACGAGCGCCGAAGCGACGGTGACGATCACGGTGACGCCAGTGAACGACGGGCCAGTGGTGACCGTGACGACGCCCTCGCAAAGCGTGCTGGAGGACACGCCATTGCTGGTCGCCGGGGTGAGTGTGGCGGACGTGGACCTGGCGGAAACCTCACCCGCCAACGAGTTGGTGCTGCGGCTGAGCGTAACCAACGGCAATGTGACGCTCAACACCACCAACGGTCTGACCTTCACCACGACCACCAATGTCACCGGCATGCCGCCGCTCCAGACGACCAACCTCACGGTCAACGGTGCCAACGGGACGACCAACGTGGAGGTCAGGGGCACATTGAGTGCGATCAACGACGCGTTGACCAATTTGACGTATAGTCCCAACGCGAATTTCAACGGGAGCGACGGGTTGCAGATCGTTGCCAACGACCAGGGGAACAGCGGGGCCGGCGGCGCGCTGCTGGACACCAACAACATCGCTTTGACCATCACCACGGTGAACGACGCGCCCAGTTTCACCAAAGGCGGGGACCAGACCGTGAATGAGGACTGGGGAACAACTAACGTCGTGAATTGGGCTACAGCGATCAGCAGGGGGCCGTCCGATGAATCAGGTCAGACCCTCAACTTTATCGTCAGCAACAACAACAGCAATTTGTTCTCGATTCAGCCGGCGGTCGCTCCCAACGGCACGCTGACCTACACTCCGGCGGCAGACTCCAACGGCGTGGCCACGGTGACGGTGCGGCTGCACGACAACGGGGGCACGACCAATGGCGGGTCTGACACTAGCGCGGCTCAAACTTTCACCATCACGGTCAACGCGGTAAATGATGCGCCCGGCTTTACGCTCCGGAGCAACAGTCTGACGGTGCTTAAGAACTCCGGACCGCAAGTCATCGCGAATCTGGCAACTAATTTCAACTTTGGTCCGCCGGATGAACAGGCTTCACAGTCGGTGCTGGCATTCCTGGTGACGAATAACAACAACGGCTTGTTCTCGGCACAGCCAGCGATCAGCACGGACGGCACGCTGACCTACACACCTGCGGCCAACGCCATTGGCACAGCTACGGTCACCAACCGGTTGCAAGACAACGGCGGCACAAACTCTGGCGGCATTGATATTTCATTGCCGCAAACCTTCACCATCACCGTCACCCCGGTGAATGGACAACCCAATGTCGGCCCGGACTTCCTCGATGCCTGCCGCGATGTGCCAATGCGCATCCCGAGCAGTCTCCTGCTCTCCAATGATTCGGATCCCGACAATGACCCGTTGGAAATCATCGGCGTCAGCCCGACCAGCGCGCAGGGTGGAACGGTTTCCTTGTCCGGGGATCAACGCTACGTGACTTATCAACCCGCCTTTGGCTATCTCGGTTCAGACACGTTCACCTACACCGTCAGTGACGGAGCAATTGAAGCAGCGGCAGTTGTCACAATGAATGTGGTGGCGCCGTTTATCGGCGAGCCAATGGCCGTGTGGACCAATCGCTACAACGGCCCGAATAACGCCATCGACACGGCCAACGCCATGGCCGTGGATGGCGCCGGCAATGTTTATGTCACCGGGGCCTCCGATGGAGGAGCGACCACCGGCAATGATTACGCGACCATCAAATACAACTACGCTGGCCAGCTAGTCTGGTCCAATCGCTTTAACGGCCCGGCCACCGGTAACGATCAGGCGAAGGCGATTTGCCTTGATGCGGCCACCAATGTCTATGTGACCGGCTTCTCCGCGGGCATCAGCAGCGGCAGCGACTACACGACCATTAAATACAACGGCGTTACTGGAGTCCCGATTTGGACCAATCGATTCAACGGCTCCGGCAATGGTAACGACCAGGCCGCCGCAATCGCCGTGGATCCTTCGGGCAATGTGGTTCTGACGGGCTCGGCCCTGCGCAATGTCGGCGGCAGCAACGACATCGTCACCGTCAAGCTCAACGCCACCACCGGCAGCATCATCTGGACGAACCAATATAACGGCCCCGGCAATGGCACGGACACCGCCGTCGCCCTCGCCATCGATGCCGCAGGGAACGTCATCGTCACCGGCGCTTCGGACGGCGCCGGTACCGGGCCGGACTACGTCACGCTCAAGATTCACGGGACCGGCGGGACGAATCTGTGGGTGGCGCGGTATAGCAACAATGGCATCGCCAATTCTCCCGATGTCCCAGCGGGCCTGGCCTTGGACGGAGAGGGCAACGTCTATGTCACTGGCTCGTCCATGGGTTCGGACCGCGATTATCTGACGGTGAAGTATGACCGGCTCACGGGCGTGCAACTTTGGGAAGCTCGTTACCTCGGTCTGGGCAGCGGTGACGATCAGGCCCGGGCCATCGCGGTGGACAAGGCCGGCAACGTCTTTGTCACCGGCATTTCCTCCGGCGACTTTGCCACGATCAAGTACGATACGGACGGCAATCCTGTCTGGTCGGATGCCTCGCGTTACAACGGTCCGGGTAATGGGACCGACCAGGCCAATGTGCTCGTGTTGGATCGCGCCTGCGATGTGTATGTCGCCGGCAGTTCCGTGGGCAGCGGGTCCGGTACCGATTATACGATCGTGAAATACGACGGCGTGAGTGGCTTGCCTGTCTGGGCCTCAGAAGCGCGGTATAACGGACCCGGCAACGGCGCCGATTCGCCGGCGGCGCTCGCCGTTGATTTGGTCGGCAATGTATTTGTCAGCGGCGGCTCCGCCGGCGCCGGCAGCAGTCAGGACTACGCGACGTTGCGGCTGTTCCAGAATATTCCTCCGACCATTTCCGCGTTCACCAATCAGACGACCGCCGAGGACACGCCGGTCGGACCAATCACCTTCACCGTCGGCGATACCTTCACGCCCGCCGGCGACCTGACGGTGAGCGGGGCTTCTTCGGACACGAACCTGGTGCCGACGAACAGCTACGTTTTCGGCGGCTCGGATTCCAACCGCACCGTGACCATCACGCCGGGCACCAACCGCTTCGGCACGGCCACGGTTTACATCAGCGTCAGCGACGGCCTGGCCACAGTCAGCAACAGCTTCCAGTTGACCGTCACCGCGGTGAACGATGCGCCGGTGGCCGTCAACGATGCTTACACCAATGCCGAGGACACCTTGTTGAGCGTGCCGGCGCCGGGCGTGATGGCCAATGATAGCGACGTGGAAACGAATGCGTTGACCGCAACGTTAGTGAGTTCGACCACCAGCGGCAGTCTGTCATTCCATCCGGATGGTTCCTTCACTTATCTGCCCAACACAAACTTCAACGGCACCGACAGCTTTACCTACAAGGTGAACGATGGAGCGCTCGATTCCGGTGTCGCCACCGTCGTGCTCACAGTGACGCCAGTCAATGACGCGCCAGTGTTGGCCCCGATCGGCGATCGCACCGTCAACGAAGGCAGTTTGCTCACGTTCACCAACACGGCCACCGATGTGGAAAACGACACGCTCACTTTCAGCCTGGGCACCAACGCTCCCGCCGGTGCGAGCATCAACTCGAGCAACGGCGTCTTTACCTGGACACCCACCGAGGCGCAAGGCCCGGGCACGAACGTGATCACCGTCACTGTGACCGACAACGGTTCGCCCAACCAGAGCGATTCGAAAAACTTCACCGTGATCGTGAACGAAGTGAACAGCGCCCCGGTGTTGGCGGCCCAGACCAACCGCACCATCAATGAGTTGACGACCTTGACCGTCACCAACACGGCGACGGATTCGGATATTCCAGCCAACACGTTGACTTTCAGTCTGAGCGGCACGCCGCCAGCCGGCGCCACGATCAACCCGACGAATGGCGTGTTCACCTGGACGCCAACCGAGGCCCAGGGGCCAAGCACCAACGTCATCACCGTGACCGTGACGGACAATGGCTCGCCCAACTTGAGCGACTCGAAGAGCTTCACGGTGTTTGTGAACGAAGTGAACAGCGCGCCGACCTTGCCGACCCAGCCGGACCGCACCAACAATGAACTGGCCACGCTCACGGTGACCAACACGGCCACCGACACTGACCTGCCGGCTAACAACCTCACCTATACATTCCTGGCCGCGCCGGCCGGGGCAATCCTTGATACCAACGGCGTCATCACCTGGACGCCCACCGAGGCCCAAGGCCCCAGCACGAACACCTTCACCACGCGCGTGACCGACGATGGGTCGCCCGCACTAAGCGCCACCAACACCTTCACTGTGATTGTGCGCGAAGTAAACAGCGCACCCGTGTTGCCTGCGCAGACCAACCGAACGATTGCTGAACTCACCACGCTCGCGGTGACCAACACCGCGACGGACAGTGATATCCCAGCCAACACGCTCAGCTACGTGCTGCAGGTGGGACCGACCAACGCTGCCATCTCGGCCGACGGCGTGATCACCTGGACGCCGACTGAGGCCCAGGGGCCAGGCACCAACGTCTTCACCACCGTGGTAACGGACAACGGCACCCCCAACCTCAGCGCCACCAACACGTTTATGGTGGTTGTGACCGAAGTCAACAGCGCCCCGGCGTTGCCGGTGCAGACCAACCGCACGATTGCGGAACTGACCACCCTCACAGTGACCAACACCGCGAGCGACAGTGACATGCCGACCAACACACTGAGCTACGCGCTGACCGTCGCGCCGGCCAATGCCGCCATTTCTTCCAACGGCGTGATCACGTGGACGCCAACCGAAGCTCAAGGCCCGAGCACCAATACCTTTACGACTGTCGTGACGGACAACGGCGCACCGCCCTTGAGTGCGACCAACACCTTCACTGTCACGGTGACCGAGGTGAACAGCGCGCCGGTGTTGCCCGCGCAGACCAACCGCACAATTGCCGAACTGACCACGCTCATCGTGACCAACACCGCGACCGACAGTGATATTCCGGCCAACACGCTGAGCTACACTCTCACCGCCGGCCCGACGAATGCCACCATCTCCACCAATGGTGTGATCACCTGGACGCCGACCGAGGCGCAAGGACCGGGCACGAACGTCTTCACGACCGTCGTGACCGACAACGGCACGCCGAACCTGAGTGCGACCAACTCGTTCACCGTCGTGGTAACTGAAGTGAACAGCGCGCCTGTACTGGCCGTGATCACCAACCGTACGGTGAACGTTGGCACGTCGCTCAGCATCACGGCCACTGCGACCGACTCGGATATTCCAACCAACAACCTGTTCTTCAGTCTGGGCAGTCCGCCAGCCGGCGCCAGCATCACTCCGGCCAGCGGTGTCTTCAGTTGGCGGCCACCGGTGTCACGGGCGGGTACCACCAACCTGATCACCGTGCACGTCCGCGACGACGGTTCGCCGCCGCTCTCTGATGAGAAATCATTCCAGGTGATTGTGAATCCGCTCTCGCCGGTGCAGTTGACGGCGGTGTCGGGGACCAGCACTCAATTTGTGTTGAGCGTTTCGGGCGATGTGGGCCCCGATTACACGATTCAGATCTCCACCACGTTGACCAACTGGAACAACTTGCAGACGGTCACGCCGGCCAGCACGCCGTTCACCTTCACCGACACGAACACGGTCGGCAACACCAAGCGCTTCTATCGCGCTTTGCTGGGACCGTAAGAAACGACTGGCCGAGGCGGGATATTAATCCTCCGTCGGAATCGGCTTCAGATTGCCGCGCAGTTCGTGAATGCGACGCAGTGAGAGGCGCAACAACCCCTCGCCAGTGCCGACCGCAACTGTGGTGTTGTAGCCGGCACCATAGCCGCCTTCGACGGCGGCTTGAATCGTCGGGAAGTAGCCAGCCCAGACGCCACCGGCAGAAAAGCAATAGCCCACGAGCATCGTGGTTGGCACCGGCGATTGATCGGCCAACGCGATTTGAAAATTCACGAACGGTTCACCCGGCCAGCCGGAGATGGCAATGTCGTCGCCGATCAACGCGGTGATCAAGCCGACGGGAATGATCTTGTCCGGCTCCCAACGATTCGGAATTTTCAGGAGGTCTTCGCGAATGCGCAATTCCACCTTTTTCGAACCGGTCTTGGGCATTTCCTTCATCACCCGTAAAACTTCAGCGGCGATGAGATGGCCGGAATCTTGCGCGGCTTGGAATCCGCCTTTGTCGATGGGTTGCTTGTCGAGGAACGGATTGATGTCGCCCGCGCCGCCTTGCAAAAACAGACAATAGCTTCTGTTGCCAAGCGCCGTTTCGATTTCGTTTCGCATGTAACCCGGCCAGTCGGCGCAGATTTGGAGGTTGTCCGGACCCAGATTGACGCCGTGACAGGCGTAGTTGACGAACACCGCACGCGTTTTCCGGGAGCCATCCGATACGCGAATGACTTTCACTGCTGGATCAACCGGCGATGTCGGCTGCCGTTCTTCATTGCGCCATAACATCGTGACTTTTCCGTCTGCGCCCACCAGACGGCGGTTGTGTCCGAGATAAACTTCGCCGGCCGCGGTTTGGAGTCGCGCGTCGAACAGCGAACGGTTCGCCTTGGCAATGGCGGCAACGATCTTGTTCTCCGTTTCCGCAAACCACGATTTGTCCGGCGCCGGCCAGGACTTGTCTTCCCACGTCAGCGGGCCGGAATGGTTGTGGCTGCTGCACAGCATGACGTGCGCGATGCCGAGTTCGTTTCGCACGCGCTCAACCACTCGCTGCGAGGGAAAGGACCGCAGATCAAGTGTGACCATCGCCAGGCTTTCCTTGTCCGACTTGAGCACGGCGACCGTGGCAAAGAGCGGATCGTGAATGCCCGTCGAACCGCCTTTGCGGTTCGAATACCCGCCCATCGGGTAGCCGACAGGCGGCGTAATATCCGTGCGGGCAAACCCCGACTTGAATGTGGCCGCGGAAACCACGACAGGAAAAATAGCGAGAGCCAGAAGAAGTGGTTTCATCTGGAGTTTTCTAATTTGCCGAAGACGAGTTGGCGAAACGAGCCCCTGAACCCACCCCTGGCCCCTCCCAGAAGGGGAGCGGCGCATAAGTGGATTGTTCCCCTCCTGGGAGGGGCAGGGGTGGGTTGGTAGGTCGCAGTTTTATGGCTGGAGTAGGTTAAGGGGTTGACTCGCATCTCGCTATTTGATCCTGAACGCTGGTTGAATCTTCTCCACGCTTCGTTCTGGTGTTGGGAAAGCGTCGCCGAAATTATTTCTTCGCCGGCGTGACACCAACATAGATCTCCGGGTTGCGCAACGCTTCGGCGTACTTGATGCCGTGGCCCTCGCCATCGCGCTCGGCCTTGGCCTTCATCCCGCGCGCAATCGCGTCGCGGTCACTTCCCTTCTGGCTCACATGTTTTGCGAGCGCGTCAATTTTCGTGTCGATGGTGCTGCTGATGTCGATCCACGTATTCGGGGTGGGGGTGTCGTAGTAATAAACCTCGCTGACTTCGCGCGGTTCGAGTTTTTCCTTTTGTAAATGCTCCGGATAATAAAGCGGGAAGGGCGCACAGGTCACGGCGTCCATCGTGGCGAAGGCCGAGGCGCGATGGTCCATGTGCTCGTCCGCGTTGCGCGGGTCAAACGCCAGCACGATATCGGGGCGATGCTTGCGAATCATGCGGACGATGTCGCCGCGGAGCTTGTCCTTCGGCACCATGTCGAGCCAGCCGTCCTCATAACCGAGCCATTCCAACACATCCACCTGCAAAACTTTGACCGCGTCCTCTTCTTCCTTCTTGCGAACGGCGGCGTGATTTTTGAGCGTGGCCTTCTTGTCGTATGTGCCTTTGTCGTCGTTGGTGCAGATGATGTAGATGATTTTGTTCCCGTTCCGTTTCAACAACGCCACGGTGCCAGCGCAGCGGGATTCCGCGTCATCGGGATGCGCTTGAACGACCATCACCGTTTTGCCGCGAACGGTCGCGAGGTCGGCGGCGATGCTAAAGGTGGATAAAAGGAAAACGCCCAGCAGAGAAGTCAGTCGAGTAATCATAATTATTGATGTTTGTCCGAAAGAGCTTCGTTTGTTACCTCATTGAATCATCCGAGTTGGAACTAAGCGAGCAGCTTGTTCATCAAGCGACGGCCCACGTCGGTCAGTCGACAATCGCGCGCCTCCGCCCGACCGTTCCCGCTCACTGACCTGGGGCCAGCACAACCCGGAAACCGCGGAAGTTGAGGAACCCGGCGCCCGGGTCGCGGCCCGCTGACCGGCAGAACCTGGCGCGGGTGGCCCAGTCGCCGCCGCGAATCCCGCGGAGCGAGCCCGTAGCAGGCCCCTGCGGGTCAATGGCGGTCCCGGCGGGATAAGCCCCATACCAGTCCTGACACCACTCCTCCACGTTCCCGATCATGTCATACAATCCCCACCCGTTCGCGGCATAGCTCCCGACCGGGGTCGTTATCCCAAGGAAGATTCCGCTCGGATTAGAGATCGTGCCCAGCACGGCATCGTATTCGTATTGGCCATCGAAGTTTGCCTGTCCTGAGTACAAACCGCTCCCCAAATAAAACGCCGTCGTCGTCCCCGCCCGGGCCGCATACTCCCACTCCGATTCCGTCGGCAGCCGATACACATAATTCGTGGGAATCTGCCCCCCTGCCTGCTCCTGCTGCGTCCGCAGCGCGCAATAGTTGCTCGCATCATTCCAACTCACTTTCTCCACCGGGCGAGTCAGGTCATCGGAATATCCGTTGGCGGACGTGAAATAACTCGGATTGCTTCCCACCACTGCGAGATAATCCCCTTGGGTCACCTCATACTTCCCCATCCAAAACCCCTGGCTAATCGTCACGATGTGCTGGACCTCGTCTGAGCCCCGCTCAGCCTCGTTCGTCGGGCTGCCCATCGTGAACGTCCCCGGCTGGATGAACACCAGGTTGGTGTCGGCCGGTGCAGCAACCGATACGGCACGGTAAAACCGCTGACCCGTAGAAGAGGCCGACGGATCAGTCCAAACATTGCTGTCACCCGCCTGCACTTGGAGCAGCGTCCGGTCAGTCCAAAAGCTCGCTGCGGACAGGTTCGTGGCGTACTGAATGGAATAGACGGTCCCAACCGTTCCGGTGAGGCTCAGCATCGGCTGCCCCGCCGAGTAGGTCAGCTCAAGACGCGGCGGGGTCTGAGCGCCGGCCCGTGGCGCTACCGCCCACGCAGCCAGGCATAACACGGAAAGGAATGGAACGAGTTTCGAGGATCGCTGCTTCATAATTTCAAGACTTGATGGTTTTCTTCAGCCAGGCCCGAGCCGGAATCTATGCACAGATGTCGTCGGCTGAACCTTGGCCAGTGGCTCAGGAGTTAGTGGTGTTTACTCTTTAGTCCCAAAGGCGAATAAGAGCAAGGCAAATTCAAAGTCATGTTCCGTTGCCGAAACCCTCCCGACCAAGTCTGGAATGGCGCACGGGGCACTGTCCCCGGCGCGCGGCCTTCAGGCCGCTTCAGTGTTCGAATGGCATGGAAGAAACGATTGGCCTGTGGGCTTCCGAACGGTGAAGCGGCGTAAACGCCGCGTTCCATCCTGGTTGCAATCGCGGGCAGTGTCGAGACGCGCCAAATCGGGAATTTCCACCAAGAGCGGGATTGCAGTCTTGCCGGGAACTCGGTTAGCTTGCTTGAAACCTTCAAAGCAATCAATGTAGGACGACCATGAAAGCAAAATCATTCCCAGTTTATTTTTTGGCGCTGCTTACGAGCACAAGCCTGGCCGCCGATTTCAAGTTTTTTGAACCGCTCAATCCGCCGCGGCCTTTTCAAGTGATGGTTCATCGCGGTGAGGCGGAGCAGGCGCCGGAGAACACGCGCCCCGCATTGCAACGTTGCATCGAGGACTTGTTCGAGTGGGCTGAAGTCGATGTGCGGTTGACCAAGGATGGTCAGCACGTTCTTTGTCATGATTCGAAACTGGATCGTGTTTCCAACGGCACTGGGTTGGTGAAAGACCATACGCTCGATGAAGTGCTGGCCTTGGACGCGGGTTCAGGCTTCGCCAAACGTTACGCCGGCACGCCGCTCCTTTCGTTCAAGCAATGTCTCGAACTGGCCAAAGGCAAACTCAATCTCTATCTCGATTGCAAGGACGTGAATCCCGAACAACTGGCGAATGAAATTCTTCAGGCCGGCATGGAGCAGCAGGTCATCGTCTTTGACAAACCGGACAAGTTGCAGCGCGTCCGCAAAGCCTCCAAAGGCAAAGTGGCGATCATGCCCAAGTGGCATCCCGCCGAGGGCACCACGACCTGGGTGGACAAACTTCAGCCGGATGCCGTCGAAATTGACGCGAACGAAATCACGCCCGCAATCACCAAGGCGTTTCACGACAAAAAAATAAAGGTACAGACCAAGAATCTCGGCCAATGGGACACGCCGGAGTTCTGGGACAAGGCCCTGGCGGCGCACGTTGATTGGATTCAAACCGATTTGCCGGAGGAGATCATCGCGCGCGATTTGTGGCGCCGCGTGCCGAAGCGGCCAGTGCGCATTTCACTCCATCGCGGTGCCAACCGTTACGCGCCGGAAAATACCTTGCCCGCCTTCGCCAAAGCGATTCGTCTTGGCGTGGACTTTATCGAGTTCGACGTGCGGACGACCAGCGACGGAAAGTTTTATCTGCTGCACGATGGCACGTTGGATGGCAAGACCGACGGCACCGGCCCGATTGCCAACACGCCGTCGAGTGTGGTGGCATCGTTAAGCGCTGGCGTCAAGTTTGGGCGGCCATTCGCCAAGCTCGGTTTGCCGACGCTGGAAGAATTCCTGACCGCAACTGAAGGCAAGATTGATTACTATTTTGACGCCAAGGCAATTCCGCCCGAAGTGTTGGCCGAGGCCGTCGAACGTCATCACATGAGCGAACGGACGGTGGTTTATCAAAGCCCGCAATATCTGCTGAAGCTGAAGGCCATCAATCCGCGCATTCGTGCGCTGCCGCCGCTCGGCTCGCCGGAGCAGATCGACGGACTCGCCGCCAATTTGAAACCTTACGCCGTTGATGCCTCGTGGAAAATTCTCTCGAAGGAAGTGATCGACCGCTGCCACGCGAACGGCATTTTGGTTTTCTCCGACGCCTTGGGCGCGCATGAGACGATTGCCGATTACCTGCAAGCAATGGATTGGGGCATCGACTTGATTCAAACCGATCATCCGATGCGCGTGATGCGCGCCATCGAGTTACGCGCCGCCAAAGCGATTTTGCCGTGATGCTGGTTCAGTCCTGCGTTCGGCTGTGCCTCCGTTTGGATATGAGATAACGCACGAACGACCACAGCCCTGAGAAGCGATAGCCGGGATCGACGTAGTGTTCGATGACGTAAAAGGCGAAGTAGTAGAAGCGGCAAAAACTCCAAACCGCCAGCAACAGCAGGACCGCGGTTTTCAACGTCGGCTGCTCGACGATCAGTAGCGACGCCGAAGCAAATCCGATGATCAGAAACAGAACGCCCTTGAGCTTGATCCAACGAGGGTCGGTAAGGTCTTTCATGTTGAGTAGAGTGAATACTTCGCTTGAAATATTACCGTACTTGCCCGCCTGGGCGTTCTTGGGCACTCATAGGAAGCCACAGGCAACGTCAGTCTCTTGTCGGGTCAATTATGAGTTCACCATCCCAAAGTTTGACGCAATGCGGGCACTCCCAAAACATTTGGTATGCTGGTCCTTCACCTACAGGGACTCTACGTTCAACCAAGCGTCTCCTGCACTGAGGGCATCGAACCCCACGTGACTCAACGAATACTACGATACCCACAACTGACGCTACCAATGGCCAAGGCGACGACGTCAAACCCGCCACAACTAAGCCCGTGAAGAAGACAACTAATCCAAAGACTAACGCCCATTTGGATCCTCGCGGCAATGGTCTTACAAGCGCCATGGGTGTCATTCCGCTAACGGGATTAGCTTTTCTCTCAATGAAATGACGTGGTACATCCATGCGAAGGATTTCATAACTTTTGTGCTTGGTCAAAATCTTATTACTGACCCATAAAGCAAAAACTCGTCCTGATAGAACATTCTCAACCAATCCAACGCGCGATGCCGAACGCCGCGGCTGCTGCCAGTCCGCCAATCAACGCAGTTTGCAATCCGCTGCGAGCCATCGACACGCCGGTAAACCGGCCCTTGACGGCGCCAAAGACCACGAGCGCGACCAATGTCACTGCCACGGAAACGATCAAGGCGCGATGTGTGCTTGGGAACACAAGGTATGAACTCAACGGAATCAACCCACCCACAACGTACGCCCCTGCAATCGTCACCGCGCTCTTGAGCGCGCGTCCCGGTTGCGGTTTTTCCAACCCCAACTCAAACCGCATCATGAAATCAACCCAGGCTTGCGGACGCCGACGCAATCCTTCGACTACGGAAGCGCTCTCCTCCGGAGTCAGCCCGTAGCTCTCAAATATCTCCCGCACCTCCTTCGCCTCAATTTCTGGAACCGTCACAATTTCCACTTCTTCACGGGTGCGCTCGCTGGCGTAGTGATCGGCATCGCTCCGGGCGGCCAGATAACCGCCCAATCCCATTGCAATCGAACCCGCGGCAATTTCCGCAAATCCGGCGGTGACGATGATGCGCGTGGAGGCAATGGCGCCGGTCAGACCCGCCGCCAAAGCAAACGGCACCGTCAAACCGTCGGACATTCCAATCACAACGTCGCGTACGGCTTTGCCGGCGGTGAAATGCTGTTCAATGTGTGGTGTAAGTGGCATTGAAGTATGAGAGTCGCGCGCCGTGGCCTTCGGCAAGTTCAAAGTTCGAGGTTCGCACCCGCCTTTTGCACTTCAATCGAAGGGAATGCAGTTGGTCGCGTCAGCGTTTGGAGTGCGGCGACTGGTCGCCGCTTTGGAATAGCGCCGACTGCAAAGCGGGTGTGTTCTCCCCACTCGCCCCGTGCAACAGCGGCGACAAGTCGCCGCACTCCAAACGCTCCGCGCGTATTCGACGGTTTGGAAAGGAGCTGAACTTTCTTCCTTCTCGGAAATCGTTCATGGTATTCGCCCTAACCGCGCTCATTCTTCTTCGGTGACCGAATCGTAAAACTCCAGGATGTCGCCCTTTTGTCCCTTGATCTCGGCTTCTTTGAACTTGATGGCGGTGCGCGGGTGCTGGTTCAGCACACCCGTGAGCAGGTACGGCAGATCGTAGCCCCACAGCAATTTTGCGCGCAGGGGTTCGATGGTGTTCTGCACACAATCGAGGATGGGCCGGAGATTGTACTTCGGATTGTGGAGGAACGCGATGAGCAGCTCCATCTGGCAATTGCCGGCGCCGCGCCCCAACCCGGCCATCGTCGCGTCGAGGAAGTTCGCGCCCATGATGATGCCTTCGATGGTATTGGCGTAGGCCAGTTGCAGATTGTTGTGCATGTGCACGCCGACCTCTTTGCCGGACGCCTTGCAGTAATGCTCGTATTTCTTGACGAGGTAATGAACCTTCTCGCTGTAAAGCGCGCCGAAACTGTCCACCACATAAATGGCCTTGGCCTCCGAACCGGCGAGCAATTCCAGACCCTCGTTCAGTTCTCGCTCCGGCACCGTGGAAACGGCCATGAGGTTGACGGTGGTTTCATAACCCTTGTCGTGCGCGTCCTTGACCATGTCCAGCGCGGTGGGAATCTGGTTGATGTAAGTCGCCACCCGGATCATGTCGATGACGCTCTCCTTCTTGGGCGGGATGTCTTCGTGGTAATCGCACCGCTCGGCGTCAGCCATGACGGTGAGTTTCAAATCGGTTTTGTTATCGCCGACAATTCGCCGGATGTCTTCTTCCAGACAATACTTCCAACAACCATGCTCGCCGACCTTGATGCCTTTGCGCGATGCCTTGTAACCAAGCTCCATGTAATCCACGCCGCCATCGACGCAGGCGCGGTAAACGGCCTTCACGATCTGGTCGTCGAAATGGTGGTTGTTCATCAGACCGCCGTCGCGGATCGTGCAGTCCAGGACTTTGATTTCGGGGCGGTAGGAAATCCATCGCCCGGCGGCGCTGTCTTTCGTTTTCACCGCTTTTTTGATTTTATCATTCATGGTGCAATCGCGGTTACAATTTCCGGCCAGCCCGGTGCAGCAACAGCGGCGGATATTGTTAATTCAAACCCACGCGTCTTGACGAACAAAAAATGGACGTATCGCCCATCGAGTGCTCCTGGGTAGCGGCCACGATTTCAAAATCGCACATCCGAACCATGAACCGGGCAGTGCAAACTTTTGCTTCACCTGAAGCAAAAGTTGGTAGCAGGCGCTCCGGTTCATGCAAAGGCGGTTGGTAGTTTCGCCTACATCCGCCTGAAGGATGGACTTTCCCTCCAGCAAACGTCGCCAGGTTCATTTTCCAAATGCGTAAAGGTGACCTTGTGTCCGCACATAAAGCTGGTGCCCGATAATGGCCGGCGTGGCCATGATCGGTTCGTCGAGAGCGTTGCGGGCGAGCACCTGCAGCGCGTCACCGGCTTGGAACACCACCACCACGCCCGGCTGCGAGGCCACACAGATTTTTCCACCCGCCGCCACAGGTGATGAGTAATAGTCCCCAAGTGCGCCCAGACGCTCCTCCTGATAAAACATTTTTCCTGTCCGCGCGTCGAAGCAGGACGCCAGTCCGCCGTTTTTCACCAGGTAAATGCGCCCGTCGTAGCAAAGCGGCGAAGGCACGTAAGGCAATCCGCGCGTCTGCTTCCACGCCACGTGTGTTGCTGTAACGTCTCCCCTCCCGCCCGGACGGACGGCCAGCAACGCGTTCTGGGATTGAGCGAAGATTTTGGCGAGCGATTCATATTCCTGGCGCGTGATGAAACCGTCCTTATCAGCGTCGAGGTAAAGAAACTGTTGCTGGGCTGGCCCGGGTGGAGCTTCCGCGCGAGAGAGTTTTCCGTCCTTGTCTTGGTCGCCTTGTTCCAGCAACGCATCGAACGCAGGCAGCCGGGGCACGCCCGCGCCGAAGGTCCAGCCGGCCACGAAGATCAATCCGTCGCCCGCCACCGGCGACGCCACCATCTCATTCGGCAAGCCGCTCACGCTCCAGCGTTCGGTGCCGCTTTTCAGATCGTAGGCGACCAGTCGCAGAGTGCCGGCAACGATGGCCAGCTCGGGGCGGTCGCCGGGATAGAGCAGTGGCGTCGAGAAGCCGCGCCGAAATCCCGGACGCTCCGCTTTCCAAAGCGTCTTTCCCGTGCGACAGTCCGCCGCAAGCAAATACGAACCCACGTCCTGATCGCTGGCCAACAAGAGGCGGTCTCCCGCCACGACCGGGGAAGTGCTGGCGCCATGCTGCGTGATGGGGATGGGCAACGGTTTGCGCCACTGCTCTTGCCCGGCGATATCGTAAGCGATCAACCCGAAAGAACCGAAATAAACGTACACTCGCGCTCCATCCGTCGCGGGAGTGGAAGCCGCCGGGCTGCTGTTCTGCGAACCGCGGTCAATTTTTTCCGGCTCGATTGCCCGGCGCCAAAGAATCTTCCCGTCAGCACGATCGATGCAAAGCGTTTCCAGTTTACCATTGTCCGCGCCCGTCAGGAAAATTCTGTCGCGCCAGATGCAGGGGGAAGAATGGCCGGCAGGCAGAATAACTTTCCAAAGGACGTTTGAGTTGGGTCCGAAGTGGACGGGGAAATCACCCGATCGGCTCACGCCCGAACCGCCCGGTCCGCGAAATTGCGGCCAGCAGTCCTCTCCACGATCACCACCGCGTAGGATGAGCGCGAAGGGGAGTGTTGCCAGAAGCAAGTTTGAAAATAGGAAGAGGCGCATGAACGGGCTTGAGGAAATCAAATCCACGCGGCGATTTCAAAGACTCTTTGGCCGGGCTCGCGGGTTACTTTGGAAACATCGAAGAACCATGAACATCTTGCTTGCGGTTACAGTGTCCAGCCTTCGCGATACGGACGCTGCAGAAACTCGTTGGCCTCCGGCAGATTCGTGATCTTCAGACTCGGCGCGTTCCAGAGCAGTCTTGTGCGGGTCAACTTCTCGCGCAACTGGACTCGCAACGCCACGTTGCCCAGCAGCACCGCTTCGGCCAGCGGTCCGGCCCAGTCGAAATTCGATCCGCCCGGTTTGCCGCCTTTGCACGCCGCGATCCATTCCTGATAGTGGCCGATGGAGCGCGGGATGGTCTTGGGCGGTTCCGGGTATTCCTTGCGCCTTGATTCAGGATAAAGCCGATTGCCGAGGATAAACCCCTTGTCGCCGACGAGCAGCCGGCCATTGTCTCCCATCAAATCACCCTCGGGCAAACCTTCCGGTCGTGGCGGACGCAAACCGCCGTCGTACCAAACGAGTTTCACGGGCGGCAGTTCGCCCCGCACGGGAAAATGTTGCGTCACCATTGATCCCACCGGATAAGTTTCCTTGTTCACGCGCGTTGATGCCGCCTCTACGCTCATCGGCGCGCCGAGTTTCAAAGCGCGGAAAACTGGATCCAGCGCGTGGCAGCCGATGTCGCCGAGCGCGCCGGTCCCAAAATCCCACCAACCCCGCCACTTGAACGGCAGGTAGGCCGGATGATAAGGCCGTGCCGGCGCCGGTCCCAGCCAGAGGTCCCAGTCCAGCGTGGAAGGCACGGGCGGCTCGTCTTGGGGACGTCCGACGCCTTGCGGCCAATATTCATTGAACAATCCGTTCGCCGGCCGATCGGTCCAGACGTGCGCTTCACGAACCGGACCGATCGCTCCGTCCCAGACAAATTCGCAGAGCCGGCGGGTTTCCTCGGAAGCCTGGCCTTGGTTGCCCATTTGCGTGGCGACCTTGTGGGCGCGCGCGGCTTCCGCCACTTTGCGCGCCTCGAAGACCGCGTGCGTCAGCGGCTTTTCGCAATAGACATGTTTGCCCAGTTTGATCGCTGCGATCGAAGCCACCGCATGGACGTGGTCCGGCGTGGCGACGACGACGGCGTCGATGTTCTTCTGCTCTTCGAGCATCTTGCGGAAGTCCTTGTATTTTTTTGCGTCGGGGAACTTGCGGAAAGTTCCCGCCGCCCGTGCCCAGTCCACGTCGCAAAGCGCGACGATGTTTTCGCTCGTCATCTGGCCAAGGTCGTGGCCGCCCTGCCCGCCAACGCCGATGCCGGCGATGTTCAGCTTCTCGTTCGGCGACGTGGCGCCGCCGAGTCCGAGCACATGACCCGGAACTATCGTGAACGCCGCAGCCGCCATCGTCGTGCCGCCCATGAATTGACGGCGGGAGATTTTTTGTCTGTTATCTTTGTTCTTCATAAGCACTCCGTGCGGGTCAAGCGGGTTGAACAAACATGGTGTGATTTGATATGCTCGTTCAAATCGGTCGCGAGCGAGTCTCACGATTGGCGCAAAACGCAGCGTTGATTCAGATCAAGGTTTACTGCGATCTCAACGGCAACTTCGCTGAATTGTCTTTGAACGGACAGCAGAGTTGTCGTTGCCTCAGCCGCAACGATGAAGACCGACGAACCCCTCAACCTCGCCCTTTCCCCGTCGGACGGGGAGTGGAAAGGTTTTCGCGCGTATGGGCGACACGCACCGTTCCGTGATGTACCGCAACGTCGCCGGAGTTTCACCCTCTCCCCATCGGATGGGGAGAGGGCCAGGGTGAGGGGCGTGTTCAACTGCATCGTTACGCCTCATGGCAGAGATCGAATCCAGATGTTCCGAAAGCGCAGCGGCGGATCATTTCCGTGATCTTGCAGACGGATCGGCGCCTTCTCCGGGAATTTGCCTTTATAGCTCGTCGTTTGCTTATGGACTGTCGGCCCCATGATCTTCGTGTGGTTTTGGACGCAGATGCCATTGATGATCGTCGTCACGTAGGCCGGCTCCGTCACCGTGCCGTCCTGGTTCACCTTCGCGGCGGTGAAGATCACATCATAAACCTGCCACTGGCCTGGCGGACGCACGGCGTTGACGAGCGGGGGAGTCTGACCGTAAACCGCGCCGGCGGTGCCGTCAGCGTAGGTTGGGTTGTTGTAGCAATCGAGGATTTGAGCTTCATAGCGGTCCATGAAAAAGATGCCGCTGTTCCCCTTTTTCTGCGAATTACCCTTGGTCTCGGGCTGCGAGAGCCACTCAAGATGAAGCTGGCAGGAACCAAAGGATTCTTTCGTCCAGATGTCTCCGCCCTGAACCACCAGCTCGCCGTTTGCCACTTTCCAGGTGCACGGCGCGCCGTTTTTGCTGGCAAAGTTTGCATTCGATTTTCCATCGAACAAAACCACCGCGTCTGCCGGCGCCTCCGCAGCCGTCTGGCCGGGTGCGACTACTTTTGGTGCCGGGCGCTTGATGTCGTGCACGCGCCATTGGGTGCCAGGGATGTAGGGTGTGTCGTCGTAGCCGATGGGCGAAGGTTTGTCCTCCGCCAAAGCGGCGACGGCAGACAATGCGAGAAGAGCGAACAGTGGATGGATTTTCATAAATGTTTCAGAACTTGATCAACGAAGTCTAAGCCAATGTTTTTGAAAGCTTGGACGAAATTGCCCATGACACTTCTTGGTCGAAGGTGATTTGCTTTTCGTCCATGCGCATGTCGGCGAGGTTATTCCGGGCCGGATGGCTGTCAAGCAGCCATCTTTCCACGCCGCTTCGGTCAGCTTCTCAAAAAGTTTGATTCGCGGGGCGCGCGGTAGTGCACGGCGAGGTGCGGCGTTTCAATCCTCCTTTGCCCTTCGGCGAGAGATTGCATCCCCGCAGCCACAAGTCCGGTGGTCAAGAGCGTTCGCTCGATGGGGTAAGGTGCTTTGCCGGTCACGAACATGCGCTCGGCTTGCGACATGAGGCGGGCGGAATAAGTCACGTTCGGGGTCGGCGGCAGATAAAACAGGGTGGAGAGCGGGGTCGCTTCCCCTTTGATGCGCGCGGCAAAGTTGAAGTCGTTCACCAAGCCGTTCATCAACAGCATCGTGGCTTTCAGACCATCCGCGTATTCAAACCGGTAAGCGATCGGCTCTTTCACGAACTCGCGGACCTGCGCCGGTGTGGGATAACGGTCGCTGTAAGTGGGCGGCTGGGTGAGAGTTTGACTCCGCGAAAGACAGGCTTCGAAGAGTTTCGGATCCCACCCGCCGGCCGACCACGAGCCGGCTTCCATCGCTTGCCAGACCGGTTCGCCGCGCAAGGCCTGAAGCGCGACGACTCCAGTTTCTCCACCGCGACGTCGTTCCGCCATGCATTGGATCACTTCCAACGCGTGGAAGTCGTAGCTGTCCACGCCGCCAATCGCCACACATAAAACTTCCTGCAAGCTCGCGCCGTAAGGCATCTCGATGGACGGCATGCGCCAGGTGACCGGCAGCGAGGAGCCGGCCAGGAAGGGGAACTTCATCTGCCGCGACAACTCGACCATTTCCGCTGCCCACTCCCATTTCCAGGAGAGATGTTTGTCGTTGAACACCGGAGTGGTGCGGCCGTCCTGGCGAAAGACGTCGGTGACTTGTTTGAAGAATTCGTAGCGCGGATACTTGGTTTGTCCCCACTCACTCTTGGGATAATTGCCGTGCTCGCCGATGATGAGCACGGCGTCCACGGCTAGTTGTTTTCCGCCGCAACGCAACGCCTCGGCAATCGTCGGGTAAATTGTGAAACCAAACTCCTTGGCGCGTTGGCGGCTCAGGTCACCTTCGGGAAATTGATCCACGTAGCCCGAGACGACATTGAGCGGTGGACGATGCCACGCGCCGCCGCTGGGATAACCGACGAGAAAGCGTTCGCCCATGTGCCAGGCATGGGAGAGGAAGCGCCATTCCGTCGTGACGATGGCCATGCGTTTGCGGCGCGGTTCAGAGGCGAGCGCTGGGAGCGCCGGGACAATCAAAGGCGCTGCGATCACGCCTGCGGCCATCTGTTTGAGAAAATCGCGTCGAGTTCTCATTGGGTTGACGTTGATCGTGGACGGTTAACGGAGGATTGGTTTTCGTCCGTAGTCATGGGCGCGAGATTATTCCGGCTCAGCCGAGACACTCAAGGCGTTTCTAATCGTTCGCCTTGCCCGACTTTGCCCTGTGGAATAATCGCGGGGAAAGTCCGTCAGCCATTCTTGCTATTCCACGGGGCGAGCCGACGTGATAGCTTCTTGTTCACACTCATGTCATACGACCGCGCCGATCACGATTACAGCAGCGAGGCCGAACCGCTTCCGCAAGGACACGCAGCGACGCACATCGGCATGTTTCTCGCGTGGGCTGTTCTGAACGGCTTGGAGAATGGCTTTCACCAGCAACACTCCGCGGAGCTTCTGGCTAGGTTGCGGCGGCGGGAGTTGACCGGGCGGCAATTCTTCGAGGCGATGTGCCACGGCAGGTTCGCCGAGAAAGACTTGAACGTGGAAGGAAATGCGTTTGCGCAGCAGTATTACGCGGACGACACCGGAAAGCGCGGCGACTATTTCGCGGATTACAAACGGGTGTTGGTGCGGGGACTGCCCAGCTTCTGGCATGTGGCCGACACTTGGGAGAACTTCGACAAGATCGCGCCCGTGATCAGCCGGCGCTATGACGAGTGGAAGAACCCGCGCAAGAAGCGGTGGTGGCAGTTTTGGAAATGATCTCTTCTTCAGCTTCGAGGTGGGGCTTAATGCGGCCGTCGTTGACCGCAAAGTCTCCGGTCGTTTCTTCGATTGCAAAATGTGACTTCTACTTCTACCATTCCAACACACTTGAAAATCACAACCAAATAACACGAGAAGCCCATGAACCGTATTGCACAAACCCTCGCAGGCATCATTGCCCTCGCATCAATCACGACGTTTGCCAAAGACCTGAAATATTCAATCGCGCCAAATTTCTTCGAGCAAAATCCCGATGGCCAGTCGCTTGGCCCTTGCCACGGCGGCGTGGTGATTGACAAGGCGGGCAACATTTACGTCACCACCGACACTCCGCGTGGCATTGTCGTTTTTTCATCGCAGGGCAAGTTTTTGCGCACCGTCGGTCCGACGCGTATTCACGGGTTGGAAATACGCGAGGAGAAAGGTGTGGAATACATCTATGCCGCGCGCCACGCCGATCATGAAGTGGTGAAGCTCAAGCTCGACGGCGAGCAGATGTGGTCGATCCATTATCCACCGGAGGCCGGCATCTACAAGGACGAGAAAGGCTTCAATCCGTGCGCCGTGACCGTCGCGCCCGATGGTTCGATATTCATCGCCGATGGCTACGGATCGAACTACGTGCTCAAGTACGACAAGGACCGCAAGTTCGTGAAGGCCTTCGGCGGGCCGGGCGAGGCGGATGGGAAATTCAAGACCTGTCACGGCATAGGGCTGGACACGCGGACGGGCAAGCCGCTCTTGCTGGTTTGCAACCGCAACAATAATCGCGTGGAATATTGGGACCTCGACGGCAATTTCGTGAAAGTCATCCAGAAAGATTTGCGGATGCCCGCCGCCGTGCAGTTCCGGGGTGATTATGCAGTGTTTCCAGAGTTGCAGGGGCGGGTCACCGTTTTGGACAAGGCCGGAAACATCGTTGCGCAAGTCGGCGACAATCCGGATGAGAAGCAACGCGCCAACTTCGCCTTGCCGCAGGACCAGTGGAAGGACGGCATCTGCGATTCGCCGCACGGCGCCACGATGGACAAAGGCGGCAATCTCATTGTGTCGGAGTGGAGCAAATTTGGTCACCTCCACAAATTCGCGCGTGTGAAGTAATCCCACACGCGCTTACAGATCTGAAAATGAATGTCCACCCCCTCACCCGGCCTTCGGCCAACCTCTCCCCATCGGATGGAGAGTCGGCTGGGGTGACGCTTATCCGAAAAATAATTTTGCGCGTTGAACCTCTGAACCGTAGCAGCCGACATGAGTCGGCTCAAACATCCATTCGGAAAAGTTGGAGCGGACTCACGTCCGCTACTACCAGGTGCATGGAGACGGTCTTGAGCTTTCGCTGGAAATCGCTGATGACCGTGGCCGCGTTGTTTGCCCTCGGCTGTTGCCCCAATGGAAATATCCGAGCCGCTGAAGAAACTTTGTTTGTGGCCCGACCGCTGACCGAAGAGAATTCTTTTACCGCCGGAATCGAGGGGCCGGCTTGTGACGCCCAGGGAAATATCTACGCCGTCAATTTTGCTAGGGAACAGACCATCGGTAAGGTTTCGCCCGACGGGAATGCGGAAGTCTTCGTGGAGTTGCCCGGCAAGAGCACGGGCAACGGCATCGTCATTGGCCGCGACGGGACACTGTTTGTCGCCGATTACGTGGGGCACAATATTTTGCGCATCGATCCCAGATCGCGGGCTGTTTCGGTGCTGGCGCATGACGACCGGATGAACCAGCCGAATGACCTGGCGCTCGCGCCGTCTGGGAACATTTACGCCAGCGATCCGAATTGGAAGGAAAGCACTGGCCAAATCTGGCTCGCAAGTCACACTGGCAAGCTCAGTTTGGTGGCGACGAACCTGGGCACCAGCAATGGCATCGAGGTCAGCCCGGATGGGAAAATTCTTTATGTCAACGAGAGTGTCCAGCGCAACGTCTGGGCGTTCACCATCGAATCAGACGGATCGCTCACCCACAAACGGCTGCTGAAGAAATTCGACGATCACGGCTTCGATGGGATGCGTTGCGATGTGGACGGCAATCTTTACATCACGCGCCACGGCAAGGGCACGGTCGTTAAACTCTCGCCGGACGGAAAGGCGTTGCAGGAAGTGGACGTGCTGGGTTCGAAGCCGAGCAACCTTTGCTTTGGCGGCCCGGACGGCCGCACGGTGTACGTCACGGAAGTCGATCACCGCCGCCTGGTGCAGTTTCGAGTAGATCGTCCGGGTCTGGCCTTCGCCCGCCTGCGATAGCAGCCCTTTCACGATGTAGCCGCCGAGGTAACGAGGCGGACACAGGACTGCGATTGGATAATGAATCCGCCTCCTCACGTCGGCGGCTACATCGCGATCGTGTCAGACATCAATCATCCTCCTTTACGTCAAACGCAGACTACGATATTGTGTCGTTACTATGATCGTTCCACTCTCGAAAGTGCAGCTCCGGCGGGAAGAAGACGGTGTGTGGATTGCCAAGTCCTCGCTGCTCCCCGGTTGCCACGCGCACGGACGCGACCGTGGCGAAGCTACCTTGCGTTTCCAGCAAGCCGCCAAGGCTCACCTCGAAGTGTTGCTTGAAACGGGTCGCCCCATCCCGCCCGCTTTCCGCGACAAGTTTATTCTTGCCGCCTGATCCGTGGGCAAGTTCCCCACATTCAACTGCCGCAAGTTGGAACGCCGACTCCTTGAAATCGGTTGTGCGCACTTGCGCAACACCGGCAGCCACCGACACTACTCCAATCCGTTTCGGCCCGACCGCCTCATCACCTTCTCGTGGCATCCCGGCGACGTACCACGCGGAATCATTGCCGACATAATCGAAGACCTCGGCATCACCCGCGACGAATTCTACTTCGGAAAATTCTGACGATGTGAGGCTTCACCAAAGTAATTTCTCGAAAGTCGGCGGTACTCTGATTTGAAAGTAGACCACGATTCGCGAAGCGAAAATCTCCTTTGGGGAATCCTTCTCGTAGCGGCGTTGAGAACGCCAATTTCCAGTAGCCGTCAGACTGCACAGAGGGACGACTGTTCGCCGGACGGTTAGTTAAGTGTCATCTGTATCCAAGCATTTCGGCTAAAGTCTCGCCTACGATTCCGAGAACGAATAAAATAAACGGGCCGAGTCGAAACACCCAAAGGTCACTGGGCCAATAGTAGCGACGGCTGCGAAAATAAATTAAGCTGCAACTCCAAAACAGAAACGAGGCGACGAGGTAATATCCAAGAACAAAGCCACCATCTTGCCCCCCCATCGCCAAAATAAAACATATCATCCAGACAATGATCGCTTCTCCAATCACACGCTTGCTAACATGGCCCGCAAGTTCATCCATAATGTTCGCCGACATTTATTGATCTATGGAAAAAATGTTATTTCCGCAATGGACAGTATTGAGCGGCAACAAGTAAAATCAGTTCGATCCTGTCCTTGCGGCACGAGGCAACTTAGGACCGTGAATCGCGATGGTCAATCCCCAATCGGACTTCACGGCTTTTCAACCGGCGGACTGCTGCTCTCGAACGGCTTTCTGGCTTCTTTCTTTTCTTTCTTCGGCGAGAGGTCTTGAGCGGCCAGGGCGCTGAATTCCTGAAGGTATTGCTGCCACGCCTGCTCCAGTTCCCGAACCTTTTCCGGCATCTTGGCGGCAAGGTTCATTGTTTCGCTGCGGTCGCGCGCCAGATTGTAGAGTTCCCACGGTCCGTCCGTCCCTTTCGAGACGAGCTTCCAATCGCCCATCCGGATGGCGCGGTTGCCTTCATGCAGCCACCACAAATATTCATGTGCCACCGTGCCGTCTTTGCGGAAGACGGGAACGAGGCTGCGGCCCGGCGCCGGTGGAATCGGTTGGCCGTTCCAGGTGTCGGGTTTCCTGCCGCCCGCGAGTTCCAGGAGTGTCGGAGCGAGATCGACGAGGTGGCCGGGATTCATCCGCAGTTCACCGTGCGCCGCGATTCCGGCGGACCAATGCACAATCAACGGCGTCGAGATGCCGCCCTCATGCACCCATGACTTGTGAAGTCGCAGCGGCGTGTTCGCCGCCGTGGACCAACCCGGACCAATCCCCAGAAATGATTTCGCCGAACCGACGGGCGCGGCTGGATCGTGGCCGTCACCGCGAATAATTTGTTCGGCGCTCGCGCCGTTGTCGGACAGGAAGAGAATGATGGTGTTGTCGAACGCCTTCATCGCGCGAATTTGATCGAGCACGCGGCCAATCTCGTGATCCATGCGATCAACCATCGCGGCGTGCACCGCCATCTTGGCGGCCTGAAACCGCTGCTGCTCGGGCGACAGTTCCTTCCACTGCACGGCGTGGGCCACTTCACCGGGGCCGACGCGCTGCAGAAGGGCAGCCTCGGACAAGTTCCATTTGGGCACGGTGTCTGGTTCCAGCGGCGACAACTTGGCGTTTAATATCCCCAACTTCTTCATGCGTTCCCAACGACTTCGGCGCAACGCATCCCAACCGTTGCGGTAGGTATTGCGATATTTGGCGATGTCTTCCGGCCGCGCCTGGATCGGAAAGTGCGGGACGGTGAACGCGAGGTAATGAAAAAAAGGCCGGTCGGGAAATTTCGCGGCGTGTTCCTTGAGGCACTTGATCGCGTGATCGGCAATCGCGATGGTCGAATAGAAACTGGTGCCGGGTTCGACGGGCGGCAGCTTCATGTCATCCTCAAAGTGAACGCGCGGTGAAAAGTGACGGTCCTGGTCGTCCAATCGGTAGGAGTGGTCGAAGCCATTCTCCAATGCTTTGCCGTCGAGGTGCCACTTGCCGGAATGATACGTGCGGTAACCCAGTGGCCGGAGAAAATCCGGCAGCAAGCGCGCCCAACTTTGCCGCACGCCGGCGCCACCGCCGCCCAGACCGGGCAGCGCGTCGCGGTGAACCTGTTGAGCGTAATAGCCGGTCAACAACGCCGCGCGCGATGGCCAGCAACGCGCCGTGTTGTCAAATTGCGTGAAGCGCAGGCCGCGTTTCGCCAGCGCGTCGAGATTGGGCGTATGGATTTCGCCACCGTAACAGCCGAGGTCCGAGTAACCGAGGTCGTCGGCCAGGATGAGCAGGATGTTGGGTCGCTGCGCAGTTTCGGTGACGGCTCGCGCCGAGGTGCTGAAGGCGAGCAGCGCCACAGTGAGAATGGCGGTGAATCGGCGGCTCATAGCTTTTTTGGTTTCCGACGAAAGTGTTAGCCAAACTCTTCTCACAATCAACGAGCGTCCGTCGAGCAGTTTCATCACCAGCGCCGACTTATTCGGATGGAACGCGAAGGCAAGAAACATTTGGCGAAAGAGCTCGGGACGATTTGAATCCAAACCATTTGATCGCGGGTTGGAGGCGGTGACCACCCCCCGAAGGTTTTAGGGGGTGCCGGGCCGGCGGGTGGAGCTGCTGCTGGACGCCCGCCGGGCAACCGCGCACGTTGCATAGCGCGTGAGGAAGGACAAATTTATGTTGCATATGCAACATACACTTGTCCATGCTCGCCTCGTGAATTCCAAGACCGAAGAATTTCTGAACTTCCTGCTTTGGTCGGCCGAAGTGCTGGCGCGTCCCACTTTTCGCAACCTGACCGACTCCTACGAAACCTGGGCCTATCGCAACGGGCTGCTCAAGCAAGTCTCCCGACTGGAGCAGCAGCAATTCCTGGAACGCGATGCCTCTGCTCCAGACGACCGGCTTTACCGGCTCACGGCACAGGGGCGATTGCACGTCCTGGGCGGGCGCGATCCGGAGACGCAATGGGCGCGGCCCTGGGATGGGCAGTGGCGGCTGGTGCTCTTTGACGTGCCCACGGGACAAAACGCCCAGCGCGAACGGTTGCGACGCTACCTGCGCGACAAAGGCTTCGGCTATCTGCAAAACAGCGTGTGGATTACGCCAAATCCACTGGAGGAAGATCGCCAGATTCTCGGTGGCGGGAAGATCAATGTGGAATCGCTCATATTGCTGGAGGCACGACCATGCGCCGGAGAATCGGACGCGGAAATCGTCGCGGGCGCGTGGGACTTTGAACGCATCAACCGCCGCTATGCCTGGCATCTGAAAGTGCTGAAGGAGCGTCCGGGCGGCGCGCTGCGGAACGATGCGGCGGCGAAGGCGTTGTTGCGCTGGGCGGCGGCGGAGCGCGAGGCGTGGCTGGAGGCGGTGACGGACGATCCGCTGCTGCCGGGCCGGATTCTGCCGTCGGATTATCTGGGGCAACAGGCGTGGCGGCGGCGGGTGGAAGTGCTCCGAGACGCCGGCCGGCAACTGCGCACGTTCAACATTCTATAGCTTGGGACAAGTATATGTTGCATATGCAACACATACTGGTCCAGATGTTTCAGTTCCGGGATGAGTTCTTCATCTTCGCTTTCACCGCAGCATCCATTCTGATCAGCGGCGGCCAGGGGCGTTTGAAGCCTTCGCCGGGGAGTTTTTTCGTCGCGTCAATGCCGAGTTTGCTGCCGCTGGCGATTTCGCTGGTGGCGTGGTCGAGCACGTCGGACGGGCCTTTGGTGAAGATGCTGTCGCGTTGCGGGTTGGTGTTGGCGCAGTGGGGAGCGCGCCCGCCCCGGGTGCATCGGTCAGCGCCCCGCTGACCGAATCGGGCGTCGCGCGAGGAGGGTTTCGACGAGGGCGTCGAAACCAACGCCCGGGGCGGGCGTGCTCCCCATTTCTATTTGCCGAATAGCGCATCTATTTTCTTTCGGGTGGCTTCATCCATTTTTATTAACGGCGGCCAGTGGCGTTTGAAACCTTCACCGGCGAGCTTGCGCGTGGCGTCAATTCCCAGCTTTGTTCCAATTGCGATTTCAGAAGTTGCATGGTCCAAAACATCGGCTGGCCCTCTTGTGAAAATTGAATCGCGCTGGGGGTCGGTGTTCGCACACAGCCGAAACAGCACTTCACTTGTATTGTGAACATTCACGTCGTCGTCCACCACCACGATGTATTTGGTGAACATCATCTGCCCCATGCCCCAGAGGCCGTGCATGATTTTGTAGGCTTGCATCGGGTAGGTCTTGCGGATGCTCACGAAGACGAGGTTGTGGAAGACGCCTTCGGCCGGCAGCGCGAGGTCCACGATCTCGGGGAAGTTCATCTTGAAGATGGGCAGGAAGAGTTTCACGGACGCGCCGCCGATGTAGAAGTCTTCCATCAGCGGGATACCGGCGATATGGCTTGCGGCGTAACCATCATTCGCTTCCTCGGCCATTTCTTGCTCAGCGATTCCGAACTTTTCACCCCGTTTCCGAAGGTGCCCTCCCCGGTCTCACTGGCGCGTTGACTTCTTCCACG